>JBBSAN010000068.1:0-14855 GCA_038252265.1 Chloroflexia bacterium | reverse complement strand
CATGCCGCGTTCGCGCACCAGGCGCATAACATCAGGATGCTTGAGGAAGATGTGGGGGTGGGCGGCCATCTGGTAACGCTCGACGCCTACGCCCGTGGCTTGGAGGGCCTGCACCAGCTCGCTAACGTCCAGTAAGGTCTGGTCGAGGGTGGGGCCGCACAGGCCCGGTGGGGCAGCACAGCGGCGGATCGAAGATCTCCACGCGCGGCCCGGTGGTCGGGCCGGCTGGGGGGATAACGGTACTAGTCTCGATACTCATTAGGATCAGTCTCCACGATGCGCGTTCCGCGCCGAGGCCCGCCCCACAGCGGCCAGGGGCACAAAGGTGCCCTGGGGGCCACAGGCGGAGTGCCGCGGCTGGATGCGCGCGGGATCAAAGAAAGCACCGAACGCGGCGTTCAGGGCGTCCAGGGCGGGGCGGTGGATGGAGTAATAGACCCAGCGCGGATCGCGGACGTCCCGCGCGGCCTGGACCAGGCCGGCCCGGCGTAACACGCTGAGATGATGCGAGATCAGATTAGGGGCCATCGCCAGGCGGTCGCCCAGCTCACAGTTGCACTGCACCCCTTCCATCAGCAGGCTGAAGATGCGTAGCCGATTGGGTTCAGCCAGCACCTTGAGAAGGGGCACCAGCGCTTCGGGGACGGGCAGCGGGTTGGTCATGGGGATCCTCTCGAAAAGTAATTCAATGTCTATTGAATTATACCACGGAACTGGATAACGAACAAGGGGCCGTTTGAGCGGACAATGCCCCGGGTAACTCCCCTCGTCGCTAAGAATGGGGGCCAGCGATCGGGCGATACAGCGGGCCGTGGGGCCGGCCCGACCGGCCCGCGTGGGCCCGACCATGCGTTGCCGGGCAGCGCTGGGTAGCGGAAGGAGACCAGCTATGGCGACGAATGAACGGCCGACCAACGGAGCGATCAACGAAGATCTCGTGGATCGGGTGGTGCAGGAGGTGCGCAAGCAAATCGGCGGGTTAGTGCCCGATAGCGTCCTGCGCGAGCAAACGCGGGAGGCCTTGGCGGACCTGCAAGGCGCGAAGGTGCCGACGTTTGTGCCCCTCCTCGTCGCCCAGGCCGTGTTGCGCCGCTTCCGCGAGAGCAACCGGGCCTGGTCGGCGCGCAAGGTGGCGGCCGGCACGGCCACCATCGTGGTGCTGTTCGTCTGCGTACATAATAGCGGGCGCAGCGTGATGGCGGAAACCTTCGTGAATCAGTTGGCCGCGGCCCGCGGGCTGCGGGTCCACGCTCAGTCGGCGGGCACCCATCCTGGCGCAGGCGGAGTCGCCGGACCCTACCTGAACGGCATGGCGGCGCGCTGCTGGGGCTGCCAGGGGGATGCCGACGCCGCGCACCGGCAGCGGCGCGGCCTCGGTGATCTTCGGCCTGATCCTGTTCTTGTTCCCCGGCGCGGGCCAGCTTGTCGCCTGGGGAGAGGGGCGGCGTGTCGGTGTGTTGGCGTTGGAGGATGCGCAGTTGCTAGCGAAGGCGCAGGATTTCGAGGTCCTTGTCGCGTGGGGAGTGCGGGGCGAGGGCGCAGAGGTCGAGTAGCAACGAGACGATTGGAGCGAGAAGCAGGTCGAGCATAGCCGCAGTGGTCCTGGCGGACATCCAGGAGGAAGCGCTGCGTGCCGCCGCTACATCGCCTCCAAGCACGGTGTGATCGGCCTTACCAGGACTGCCGCGCTGGAGTATGCCCCCAGGGGCATCCGTGTCAACGCGGCCTGCCCAGGCGCCATCGACACGCAAATTGCCCGGGATGTAGTCGGTGGGAACGAGGAGGCCTACAAGGAGATGGTGCAGCAGATACCGCTCGGTCGTATCGGCAGGCCGGATGAGATCACAGCGGCCGTGCTTTGGCTCTGCGGCCCAGGCGCAAGCTACGTGATCGGCCATGCGCTGGTCGTCGACGGCGGCGGCACGGTGTCCTAAGCGGGTGCCGCTTAGCAATAGGGAAGCCCTAATGGTTGGGGACTCGTCATGGGTGCTCGCTCTGTGCGGGGATTAGACCGCCGACGCCGGCGGGAGGAAGGGGCGCAAGTGCCGTTCGAAATGCTCCGCCAGCCGGGTTGCGTAGGCGGTTTCGTGCGTGTCGATGAAGCTGTGGATGGCCGCGCCGTAGCGGTCGAGGACGGAGCCGAAGGTGACGTGGAGCACCTGGCGCGTGTCGAAGTGGTCGAGCAGCCCGCGCAACTCGCTCGCGGATAGGCGGTCCGTGGGCGGGACGTTCTCGACTCGCGCGTCCAGATAGTAGGTCTTACGATCATGTGCAAAGTGTACGCAGGCATAGGCCACGATCTCGCGGAACAGGGTGGGGTCATCGGAGGCGATCAGCCGCAATGCCTCCACGTAGCTGGTGCCCGCCGTCTTGACATGGACGTGGTCCCGCGTCTGCTGCGCGATGATCGGGTAGATGCTGAATTTATCGGAGCCGGTGTGGATGCTGAGCTTATAGGAATCGAAATGATTCATGATCGCGACGTGCTGGGCGAGTTCCGCGCTGAACAGCGCCCGATCCCCCATATAGTCCACCCCTTTTTGAAACTTGCCGACGAACCGCGGCGCGAGGCTCACCACGGGGATGGCGCGCGCCCGCAGTTCAGCGGCGATGAAGAAGTGCTCTTGCACAGAGGTGGGCGTATCGGTCTCGTCGACGGATACCTCGATTTCGTAGCCAGCGCTGCCGTGTTGTGCCCGGAGGGCTGCCGTGATCGTCTCGGTATGCACGATGGCGCGCCCATATTTCGCCAGCGCGCGCAACAACTGGATCTCGCTAAACTCGATAGTCAGTCCCACGCCCACGACGTGCTCGCGGCAGTACTCTTGATACAGCTTCTCTGCGGTCGTGTGCAGCCGCTCCCAGGGCAGCTCCGCCACCTTAGTGCGTAATACCTCCACCGTATCGGTTTGAGCGGCGTTGTCCACGTAGTCGCTGGGATCAATCGTGTACATCGTATAGCCAGCGGCGACGAAAGGGCCAAGATCGCTGACTTCCTTGACGTGATCGGCATCCGCGCCCCACGGAGCGCGCCACCCCATCTGGAAGACCCCCCACATGGCGGCGTCCAGGACTTGCTGGGGCGTGCGACCGGTGCGGGTGTTCTCGCGCACCGATTGCTGCGCGTAAATCGGGGCGATTGTGGCGGCGGCGCCGCACTCACGTAACGCCTGAATATGTCCGGGAGTGGCGGACCCCAGGCGGTCGCCGAAACCAAAGGACGAGTGCCGGCCCAGCGGTGTCGGGTTGAGCCAGGGCAGTCGCGCCCGGAGGGTCGCCGCATGTTCGGCGGAGCACGCACATAACAACACGCCTTCCGGCGTCCTGGTTCCGGTGAAACCATCGGTGGCACCGATCACCCCTAGCCGCTTGGTGCCCGTCGCGTCCAGCCTGCACAGGAAGTAGCGAACGTCATCCTGCTCCACCATCGATTGCGGGTACACCGTCGCCCCAGCCAGGTCCAGCGATCCCATCTGCTGCTCCTCTCCCCTTGCGGGATGCGCGTCAATCAAAGTCGATTAGGGCCTTCACGAAATCGCGGGCCGGGTTGAGCCAGCCAGGGAACGCGTCCGGCACCTCCTCGGGGGTGACGTGCGCGGTGATCCAGGGTACGAGGTCAATCTTCCCCGCCGCCAGCGCAGCGATCACTGCGGCGAAATCCGCAGCGGTAGCGTTCCGGCTGCCCAACAGGGTCAGCTCGCGCCGGTGAAAGTCGGGATCGTGAAAGGTGACATCGCCCTGGTGCAGGCCCACGAAGACGAGCTTCCCGCCGTGCTCGACATAGTTGAACGCCTGCTGCATGGAGGTCGCGTTGCCGGTGGCGTCGAAGACCACAGTGGGGAGACTACCTCCCAACGCCTCCCGGATCTGCGCGATCGGGTCCGCCTGGCCGCCGATCCAATGTGCGACCCCCAACTGCCGGTGCCCGAACGCCTGGCGCGCCGCGCTCACCTCCATCCCCAGCACGTTGGCACCGGCCAGTTGCGCGAACCGCATGACCCCCAGGCCGATGGGGCCGGCTCCGATGACCAGGACATTCTCATCCGCCGCTAGTTGGGCGCGCCCGACAGCATGGGCACCGATGCACAGCATCTCCACGAGCGCCAGTTGATCGAGCGAGAGTGAAGCGGACTTGTGCAGGTGGGCGATGGGCACGCTGAGGAACTCCTGCATCCCCCCGTCAATATGCACGCCCAGCACCTGCATACGCTCGCAGCAGTTCGTCTTCCCGCGCCGGCACGCACTACAGCGGTCGCAATGCAAATAGGGATTGACGGAACACCAGTCGCCGACCGCCATCTCTGGGAGGCCGGCGGATGGACCCAACGCGAGCACTTCCACGCTCAATTCGTGGCCGAGGATGCGCGGATAGTGGAAGAAGGGTTGATCGCCGCGGAAGGCGTGCAGATCCGTACCGCAGATGCCGACCCGCCGGACGCGCACCAGGGTCATCCCCGCCTCTGGTGCATCCGGCGCGGCTCCATCCCCCAGGCGTAGCAGGCCGGGCTGTTCGAGAATGATGGTTTTCACTGGCGGCTCCCGTCATGGACGGCCCATGTGCCCTTACGGATGCGGCTGCTACTCGGGGCGCGGGTCATCGCCGTGCGCCGCGCGCTGCTCGCGTTCGTCAAACTCCGCACAGATTAGAGATTGTTTTGTATAATGTATACATTATACAAACTGATTCTGAGCTTGTCAAGAGTCGCTTGCCGGGATTCTGACCGCTGCTTCAGTACCGAACGCCCTGCTCATATCTCGGTCGCATCAGCACTATGGTGTTAGATAGTATGGTAGCAAAAGTGACGGAAAGTAACACCGAGATCCGATCCTAAATTGGGGAATTCTGTCTTGTGACTCGTACTTTTTCTATTGCCTTTGTCATTCGCTTCTGCTAATGTTATGGCAGCGCTGTCAGATAGCGCTGTCAGCATCAAATAGTTAAAGTCCCCTAGCAAAAGGCGGGCGGTAGCTTTGTCTTCCACGTTGCAAGATGTCGCCAAAAAAGCTGGCGTTTCCATGAAGACGGTCTCTCGCGTCGTCAACAAGGAGCGCTACGTCGCGGAAGAAACGCGTCAGCAGGTCCTCCAGGTCATTGACGAACTGGGCTATGTGCCGCACCTCCAGGCCCAACGCCTGGCCTCCGGCAGAACGCGCTCCATCGTGCTGCATTATCCGCTGTCCAACCCCAACCTGGTCTCGAACCACATCGAAATGAGTTTCATCACCGGCACTGCGCTGGGCGCGGCGGAAGAAGAATACTACTTTAGCCTGATGACTGGCTCGCTCACTTCGGCTGGTCTGATGAGACTATGTCGCGGCGCGCAGGCCGACGGCCTCATCCTTATGCAAATTGCCATGCAAGACTGGCGTGTGGAGTTCCTGCGGGAGCATGGCTATCCCTTTGTGATGATCGGTCACTGCAGCAATAACGAGGGATTGTGGTTTATTGACATTGATTTCGAACAGGCGGTGATGGAAGCGTTTGCCTACTTGATCAGCCTGGGTCATCAACACATCGGCTTCTTGAACTTTCCCGAAGACTGGCGCATTAAAGGCATCGGGCCAGCGATGCGCGCGTTGCAAGGCTTCAAGAACGCGCTGGAAAAGTTCAAGCTCACGCGCCTGTATCGCGAAAGCGACCTGAGCGTCAAGCGCGCCCATTTGGCCGCCAGGAGCCTGTTGGAGGAAAATCCCCGCCTTACCGCGTTTGTAACCATGCATACGGCCCTGGCTGTTGGTGCCATCACGGCTGTGCAGGACCTGAATCGCAAGGTGCCGGATGATTGCTCCATCGTGGGGGTCCACGCTGGCGAGGAAGCCGAATTGGTCATCCCCCCACTGACGGGCAATGAATGGTCAGGGCACGAGATCGGGCGGCAGGCCGCCAAGATGTTGATTCGACAATTGAATGGTGAAAGCCTGGGCCCTGAACAGATTCTCGTACCCCCGAAATTGAAAATTCGCCGCAGTACGGCACCGCCGCCGCGCTAACGTGTCTTCGACCTGTTCGTATGGGACGCGCCCCCCGTCAGCAGAAACCGACAAATCGGTTAAGTTGGCGAACAGATCGCCAGTTGAAGCGCTCACAGATCGATTTAGGTGGAGGAGATTGTAGCTTAATCCAAAGGAGAGGAGACTAGCAGAATTGCACAAGGGCTGATGACTCAATCCGTTCAATTGTAGGTTCGCTTCCAACAGCCAGCACCATTTATGAAGGAGGAGGAAAGACCGTGAAAACCTCAACCTTGTCCATCGTCGTCCTCGTCATTCTTTCTATGCTGTTAACCGCCTGCGGCGCTGCCGACACCCCGACCCCGGTTCCCCCCGCACCCACCAACACCACCGCGCCGGTTGCTGCCCCCACCGACACCACCGCGCCGGTTGCTGCCGCCACTAACACCACCGCGCCCGCCGCTGCCGCCACCAACACCAGCGCGCCTGCTAAATCAAACGTTACTCTCACCTATATGGCGAGCCAGAATTGGATTATGGATGCCGAGCTAGACCTCGCCAAGAAGTTCGAAGCCGAAACCGGCATCCATGTGGACTATCAGATTATCCCCGCAGACCAGTACTTTAACGTGCTGAAGACGAAACTGAACGCCGGCGAGG
Source organism: Chloroflexia bacterium (assembly GCA_038252265.1). Lineage (GTDB taxonomy): Bacteria > Chloroflexota > Chloroflexia > QHBQ01 > JAICKM01 > JBBSAN01. The sequence continues at coordinate 8,243 of JBBSAN010000068.1, read as the reverse complement.
CGACCGACCTCTTTGGCGGGCAAGCCGGGAAAACCGACCTGAAACTACAGTACGATGTCGAAAACAACGCGGTTGACCTGTCGGATCAAGAATGGGTCACCCGGCACGACCCGCTGGCGCTCGATCAGGTTAGTCTGAACGGCAAAGTCTATGCTGCCGAAATCTGGGACATTGTCGGCAACAATTACTGGGTGATGGTCTATAACAAGGACATCTTCCAGCAGCTCGGATTGAGCGTGCCCAAGACCTATGCCGATTTCGTGGCGGCATGTGACAAGATCAAAGCGGCAGGTATCACGCCCATTTACGAGCCGATATCGGACGGCTGGCACCACGTGTTGTGGTTCCCCGAAGCCGGGCCACGCTATGAGGAGCTGAATCCCGGCCTAGCTGACCAATTGAACGCGAACAAGACCACATTCGCGGACAGCAAGACCATGCTGCAAGCGATGCAGCAATTGCAGCAGCTGTACACGTCGGGCTACTTTGGCGACAACGCCATGTCCGATACGTACGCGGATAGCAACAAGATGCTGGCGAGCGGGAAGTATGCGATGATGGATGACACTCTCAGCCGACCCGCCAGCGTTGCGCATGATTTCCCCAACGTCAAGGCGGACAGCTTCGGCTTCTTCCCAATTCCGCTGCTGGACAATCAGCTCGCGCCTGCCCACCCCGCGGGTCCCGCCAAGTTCATCTACGCCAAATCGCCGCATATTGCCGAAGCAAAGCAGTATCTGGCCTTCCTCGCCCGGCCGGACAACCTGCAATATCTGCTGGATAATACGCCGGCCTTCATTACGCTCGACTTTTCAGGATTGAAACCGAAGTGGACGCCGGAGCAGCAAGCCTTCCTGACCACCTATCCCGCCAAGACCATCGTCTATCAAGACGCGGTCAACTATGTCAACCCGCAATGGATTGACATGGGCAAAGACATCGTGGGCATGTTCAACGGCACGCTCACGCCGGAGGGTGTGCTGAAGAATATTGATCAGCGCCGTGCCGATATGGCAGGAGCGGCCAAGGACCCGGCATGGGCCAAATAGTGAGAAGGATACTGCGCTCGTAAAATGCGTCGTGGCGCTGCCTTTCCGCAAGAGGGTGGCGCCACGATGCCCGTATGGCAGGGTGCGGCACGTTTCCTCTCGGCATGACTCCCGGCTGGCTGACCACCACCGCTTCCACGGCCTCGCCAGCCCGATGGGACAAGACTTATGAGAAATAAAGCCTACCCCTTTTATTTCGTCAGTGGCGCGCTGGTGCTCTATGTACTTTTCTTTGTGCTGCCCAGCCTGTTGGGTTTTTTCTACTCGTTCACCGATTGGAGTAGCTACTCCGCAGACGTGAATTACGTGGGGCTGGCGAACTTTGCGCTGATTTTCTCCTCCGACCAGGGCTACCTGCACTATATCGGGAACACCTTCATCTTCACCGTCGTCACGATCGTGCTCAAGACCGTGATTGCGCTGAGCCTGGCCGTGCTGTTGACGCAGAGCTTGCGCCGCCTGGCGTACTTGCACCGGGTGGTGATTTATCTACCGGCGGTACTGCCCATGCTGGCGGTGAGTCTCATTTTCAAATCCATCCTCAACCCGGCGGATGGACTCTTGAATACGTCATTGCGTGCCGTGGGACTGGGCTTTCTGGCGCAGAAATGGCTGGTGGACGTGTCCTGGGCCATGTCTTCTGTCATCGGGGTGGATACCTGGAAGGGCGTCGGTTACATCATGGTGATCCTGATCGCCGGTATCCAGACGATCCCGCGAGAATACTATGAGGCGGCGGCGATTGACGGCGCCAGCGACTGGAACGCTTTTCGCCACATCACACTGCCGCTGCTGCTGCCGGTCTTGGCCGTGACGACCGTCCTGAACCTGCTGTACGGGCTCAAAGTGTTTGACATCATCTTTGTGCTGACCAACGGTGGACCGGGGCACACCACCGATACGGTCTATACGGTCATCTTCGACGAATTCTCCAAGGGACGTTACGGGGTCGCGACCGCGCTGTCGTCGCTGTTGTTTATCGTCATGAGCGGGCTGGGCTATTTCGTGATCCGGGTCATGCACCGGGAAGTAGAAGGGTAAGCGCGATGCGGACCGGATCACTTAATAGTCACAGCACGACGAGCAAGAATAGCCGCAGTGTGGCGGGAATGCGCGTGCGGATCCTGCGAACACTGCGGAGCCTGCCGTCCAACCTGCTGGCCCTTGTCGTCAGCCTGATCATGATTACGCCGATCTATCTGGTCATCATCAATGCGTTCAAGACCAAGGCGCAGGCCAGTTCGATGGGGGTGGATCTTCCGACCGTGCTGCAATGGCAGAACTTTGCGGCGGTGATCGAGAAGGGCAAGTTGGTAACGGCCTTCGGCAACAGCGCGTTGTATGCCATCACGTCCACCGTGATCGGCATTACGCTCTCCGCACTCGCGGCCTATGTCCTCTCGCGCAATCGGACGCGGTTCAACCGGGCGATTTACTTTTTAATCGTCATGGGCATCGCCATGCCCACCAACTTCGTGACCCTGACCAAGGTGATGCAGGTGACCCATCTGATCAATTCGCAACTGGGCATCATCATCCTTTACAGCGCGTCGCACATTCCCTTGAACGTTTTCTTGATCTATGCCTTTATCGGGTCGTTGCCCCGTGAGTTGGACGAGGCGGCGATCCTCGATGGATGCAGCCCGCTGCGGCTGTTCTTTTCGGTCATCTACCCGTTGTTGACGCCCGTGCTGGTCACAGCGGCAGTGTTGAACCTGCTCGACACCTGGAACGAATTTCTCCTCCCGCTGTACTATTTGAACAAAAGCACCGCCTGGCCCATGACGCTGGCAATTTATAATTTCTTCGGGCAGTATCAATCCGATTGGAGCCTGGTTTCCGCCGATATTGTGTTGACGATTCTGCCGGTCATCATCGTTTACCTGCTGGCGCAGCGCTATATCCTCTCCGGCTTGACCATCGGGGCGATCAAAGGCTAGCCCCGACCATAATGCAATGACCCCATTGGTGAACTTATGCCTATCCTGAATTACCAAACCCAACCAGACGGGCTGTTGATTGAGAGTGATCGCGGACGGCTACGGCTAACCGTCTATTCCTCCCACGCGATCCGCGTGCGTTACACCCAGCGCACGGAGTTCGGCACCCAACCGAGCCTGATGATCGTCGCCCAACCGGATGTCCGTGTTCCCTTCGAGCTGCGCGAGACCGCGGATGGCCTGTTGTTTGCAACCGCGGACCTACGGATTGCGATTGACCGGCAGACGCTCGCCTTTACCTACTGCGATGCGGCGGATCGCCTGCTGACGCGCGAACCGACCCGCGGCGGCAAGACCCTGGAGCCGGTGGACGTGGCGATCTCCGTTTTTGCGGAGGCGGAGATCCGCGAAGACAAGGAAAAGGTGGATGGTCTGCGAATGCGCGCCGGGAACGTGCGCCAGGTGATCGCGCGGCAAGCGTATCACACCCGGCTCGATTTTGAGTGGGCCGAGGGTGAAGCCTTGTATGGGCTGGGTTCGCACGAAGAAGGAATGCTGAACCTGCGGGGGCAGCACCAATACCTGTACCAGCAGAACATGAAGGCCGTCGTCCCCGTGCTGCTCTCGACGCGCGGGTACGGCATCTTATGGGATAGTTACTCGCGGATGACGTTTCACGACGATGCGGCAGGGTCCTTTCTTTGGACGGACGTGGATGATGAATTGGATTACTACTTTATCTATGGACCGGAGTTCGATCAAATCATCCACCAACTACGGCACCTGACGGGACCAGCGCCCATGCTGCCCCGCTGGGCATTTGGCTATATCCAGTCGAAGGAACGCTATACCTCGCAGGCCGAACTGCTTGCGGTGGTACGCGAATATCGGGCGCGGGGCTTGCCCCTCGATTGCATTGTCCTGGATTGGAAATCGTGGCCTGGCGAGTTGTGGGGCCAAAAATCGCTGGACCCGGAGCGGTTCCCCCACCCGCGCCAGATGACGGCGGATCTGCACGCACTGCACGCCAGGCTAATGGTTTCCATCTGGCCCATCATGCGTCGCGGCGGTGCCGATTGGGCGGAGTTGCACCACCAGGGCCTTTTGTTGGGCAACCAGGCCACCTACGATGCGTTCAGCCCGGCGGCGCGCGCCTGTTATTGGCAACAGGCCAACGCGGGCCTGTTCTCCCACGGTATTGACGCCTGGTGGTGTGATTGCACGGAACCGTTTGAAGTCGACTGGCATGGTGCGGCCAAGCCGGAACCGGAAGAGCAGATGCGCATCGATACGGAAGAGGCCAAGCGCTATCTTGATCCCGCGTTCATCAACGCCTATTCCCTGCTCCATTCGCAAGGCATCTACGAAGGCCAACGGGCTGTGACGCGCGCTAAACGGGTCGTGAACCTGACGCGTTCGGCCTATGCCGGCCAGCAGCGCTACGCGACGATTACCTGGTCGGGCGATATTGCGGCGAGTTGGGAAACGCTGCGCCACCAGATTCCCGCTGGGCTGAATTTCTGCGTGACCGGGCTACCGTACTGGACGTTGGATATTGGCGCGTACTTTGTCCAGAGAAAGCCCGAGCTGTGGTTCTGGTGCGGGGATTACGACGCCGGAGTGGAGGACCGGGGCTATCGCGAGCTGTACGTCCGCTGGTTCCAATATGGCGCGTTTCTGCCCATGTTCCGCGCGCATGGCACGGATACCCCCCGCGAAATCTGGCGCTTTGGGCGTCCCGGCGAGCTGGTGTACGATACCCTTGTCAAGTACCTGCGCCTGCGCTACCGTTTGCTGCCCTATATTTACTCCCTCGCCGGCCAGGTGACACTTCAGGATTACACGATGCTGCGGGCCTTGCCTTTCGACTTCAGGCACGACCCCAACACCTACGACATCACGGATCAATATATGTTTGGCCCCGCTTTTCTGGTGAGTCCGGTCACTCAGCCGATGTATTATGCGGCGAATTCCACTCCCCTGGAGGAGGTCGAGAAAACGCGCCCAGTCTATTTGCCTGCCGTGGGTAGCGACGATCCAGCAGAACGTCTCTCCTGGTACAATTTCTGGACGGGAGAACGGCATGACGGCGGGCAAACGATCCTGGCCGCTGCGCCACTCGAGACCATGCCCGTATTTGTGCGCGCCGGATCAATCATTCCGGTTGGCCCCGCTATTCAATTTACCGGCGATCAGAAGGACGCGCCGCTCGAATTATGGGTGTATCCCGGCCACGATGGTGCGTTCATGCTGTATGAAGATGAAGGCGACAATTACAATTACGAACAGGGGCATTTCGCCATCATTCACCTCACTTGGAAGGATCGCGCCCGCCAACTGATCCTCGACGAGCGCCAGGGCAGCTATCCTGGTATGCTGGCAGCGAGAGTGTTGCGCGTGGTGATCGCCGGCCACACGCCATTTGACCCTTTGGCCGCCCAAGCCACGAGTGCGAGAACTCTGCTCTATGAAGGACAGCGAATGGTGGCCGAGTTCTGAGCGGATGATGGAGCAAAGGAAAACGATGGATGCGACCAGCAGCCCGGCAAAATATCAAGCGACCTGGGAATCACTCCAGCGCTATCGCGTGCCCCCATGGTATCGGGATGCGAAATTCGGGATCTTCATTCATTGGGGCGTCTATTCGGTTCCGGCCTTCGGTAACGAATGGTACCCGCGCCAGATCTATCTGGAAGGCACGGAGGAGTTCCAGCACCACGTCGCCACTTTTGGATCGCACGCCCGCTTCGGGTACAAAAACTTTGTCCCCCGTTTCAAAGGCGAAAAATTCAACCCCGCAGCGTGGGCGGCGCTCTTCAAGCAAGCGGGCGCGCGCTATGTCGTCCCCGTCGCGGAACATCATGACGGCTTCGCCATGTACAATTCTAGTTTCTCCAAATGGAACGCGGTGAACATGGGACCGCAGCGGGATGTCATCGGCGAACTGGCCGCCGCGGTGCGCCGAGAGGGCTTGGTATTTGGTCTTTCCAGCCATCGGGCCGAACACTGGTGGTTCTTTAACGGCGGCATGCAGTTCGACTCGGACGTGCGGGACCCCGCCTATTGGGATTTATACGGCCCGGCGATGCCCGTCGCCGAAGACTTGCGCGACCGCAACTCACAACCACCGCCGACGCCAGAATTCTTGGCGGATTGGCTGGCGCGCACAAGCGAACTGGTGGACAAGTATCAGCCGCAACTGATCTATTTCGACTGGTGGATTGACCAACACGTATTTGAACCGTACTTACGACGATTCGCTGCGTATTATTACAATTGCGGAGAGGCCTGGCAGCAGGGGGTGGTCATCAATTACAAGCACGAGGCGTTTCCCGAAGGGACGGCGGTGCTCGATGTGGAACGCGGACAACTCACCGGTATTCGATCGCTCTACTGGCAAACCGATACCTCAGTCTCGAAGAGTTCGTGGGGATATATCACCCACCCGGAATACCGCACCGCCGCTGCGCTGATCGATGATCTCGTGGATATTGTCAGCAAGAACGGAAACTTGCTCCTGAACATCGGCCCGCGCCCCGATGGAACGATTCCCGAGACGGAACAAGCAATCTTGTTGGAGATGGGCAAATGGCTGGCGGTAAACGGCGAGGCGATCTACCACACGCGTCCCTGGAAGATTTTTGGTGAGGGTCCAACTCGAGTGCCGGAGGGCGAATTCACGGATCGCGGGCGCGAGCCATTTACCGGCCAGGACATTCGCTTTACCACGCGAAAAGATGCTCTGTATGCGATCGACCTCGACTGGCCCGGAGCGGAACTAAGAGCGCGTTAAAGAAGTGCAAAACCGGGCTATTGGAGGGCCAGTTGCTTGGCGCGTTGTTGGGCCTGGTGCTTCTCGCGCCGCTGCGTCCTGCGCGGGCGCGCCAGCCGGTGGACCATCAGATTACTCAGCGCCAGGCGGATCCATGCTTCGCTACTACTCGGTTTGACTTCATCATCTTTACTTAAGCGCCGATAGCGGTTCAACCAGCCCAATGTGCGCTCGACCACCCACCTCCACGGTAGGAGCTTAAACTCATGCACCGGTACCAGATGTTCGACAATCCGCACCACCCAGCCACACTGCGCCTGCACCCCGTCCCGAAACGCCGCGCCTTTGTACCCCGCGTCGGCCCACAGCAGTTGCAGTTGCGGCAGCCGCGCTTCGGCTTGGCTCACCACCTGCTCCCCGCCGGCGCGTTCGCCGACGCTCGCCGCCGTGACCACGATCATCAGCAGCAAGCCGAGCGTGTCCACCAGCAAGTGCCGTTTGCGTCCGGTCACCTGCTTGGCCCCGTCGTCGCCGCGCCGCCCCGCTTGATCCGTCATTTTGACGCTTTGGCTATCGAGGATCGCCGCGCTCGGCTGAGCGCATTTGCCCGCCGCCAAGCGCACTGGGCCGCGCAGCCCAGCGTGGATCTGGTCCCAGGTGCCGTCGTCGCGCCAGGTTTTGAAGTAGTAGTACACAATCGGCCAGGGGGGCAAGTCATGGGGCAACAAACGCCAGGCGCACCCCGCCCGATTGAGGTAGAGCAGGGCATTGACGATTTCGCGCCGCGGGTAGTCGACCGGTCGTCCATGCGGGGCGGGGGCGGGCACCAACGGTGCGAGAATCCGCCACTCCGCATCGGTGAGGTCGGTAGCATAGGCTAGTCGGGTATCCATAGCGGTGGCTACCGCACAATCTATGCCAGTCGCCGAACTTCTTTAACACGCTCTGAAACTGGCCGGTTGGCCGACGGTGAAGGCGTGATTGCGGGCGTAAACCGTCGTCGCCAAATCGCCCAGCCAGCGCAGGCGGGTGGTCCAGGTGTAGTCCATCGCGGCTTTCAGATCCTCCTCTACCGGGCGCTCCACCGTGAGCGCGCCCGCTGCCCTACCCTTGCGAACACCATAGCGGGTGCCCACCGCCGTTGGTTCCTGCCCCAGGAAGGCATGTTGCACCCTGCGGCACCAGGCGCGGCGGGGTCGTTGCTGAGCAGCAGGAGCACCGCCCCGCCTGGCACTCCGGTCATCAGGCGATGCAGATCGATCAGCAACTCGCCGCACGCCAGGTCGCCGCTGTCGTAAACCAGCGACGGGGCGGGGGTCGGTTCGGTCATGGCTATTAGATGTAACTACTCAGCCTATGGGAGCGTGCGCGTGCGATCCCTTTCTTCCGCCCTTCGGCGCGGGCGGCGCTTCCGCTTTCCGGTTGCCCCCGCCGATACCAACTTGCGTAACTGTCCGCCGCACCCTACCGGACTTGGCTGGT
>JBBSAN010000067.1:0-14862 GCA_038252265.1 Chloroflexia bacterium | reverse complement strand
GTAGCGGTGTCACTGGGCGGCGGCGGGGGTAATGTCGGGGTATTCGTCGGGGTATCCGTCGGCAACGGCGTAGCGGTGTCACTGGGCGGCGGCGGGGGTAATGTCGGGGTATTCGTCGGGGTATCCGTCGGCAACGGCGTAGCGGTGTCACTGGGCGGCGGCGGGGGTAATGTCGGCGTCAGGCTGGGCGTATTGGTGGGGGAGGGGGTGGGCGTGTTCGCGCAGGAAACCGTCGTCAACTGGAGACCCCAGCTGTAGAGCGTCCCGGTATCCAAGGGCCCGCTATCGATGATGTTCAGGCTCCAGGTGCCATTCGGATTATCACCGGTCAGCGGCCCAAGCAACCCGCTCGGTTGATAGGTCCCCTGGCCGGGAGGGCAGGTGGACCCGATCGCCGTGGGGGCCAGATCCGAGAGATTGAAACCGGTGTTGCCGATGGTCCAGTCATTGCCGGTTCCCTGGCATACATTGAGCCATAGCTCGACGCGTGTGCCTTCCGCGCTGGTCAGGTAGGCCCGGAGGTCCCCCGGATACGTATGCGCGATGGTGATGCCGGTCACCTCGACCCGCCCGATGACCGAGGGCGCGTTGCTGATCACCAGGGTGGACGTGACCCCTTGTAGGTCGAAGTCGGGGATCGGCTTCGGCACATCGGTGCTGGTGTAGACCAGCGGGAAACAGCCTCCGGCGGGGCTGTCAATGGATGCCGCCGGGTTGGCGCGATAGTTGGTCGTCGGCGCACTGCCCGCGTCTGCGCGGGGCGAGGCGGCGCTAATCGATCGGCTGGCGATGGCGGTAATCCCCAGCACGGTTGCTGCTACAAGGATTGCCAAAAGGGTGGACCATTCACGACGCTGCATAGCTTGACTCCTTTGTTAGGGACCTATTCAGAAAGCCGCCAACGGGGCGCTCCGGGGCGTTATCACGACTTTCTGGATGGCCTGGCTAGAACGGAACGGAAGCTGCCTTGTTTTGCCCGGCGAATACTGAGTGCGCCCGTATTCCGGTTCTGGCGAAACGCAGCCTGTTACCTAGATGTCTCCCGCTGCTCAGCGGAGGCGTACGCGGTTAGGAGGTTGTTGGGGGTACCGTCTGTTTAACGGGCTAGCGCCGGGCTGCGGGCCAGGAACGCTAATAAGGGGGAACCAACGGTTCGGCCCCAGCGGGGATGAGGATGTTCCCGCCCATCCGCTAAATGGGCTGTACCAGCCGGGGACCTGGGGACCTGGGGACCTGGGGACCTGGGGACCGGGAAACCTGATGGCGCAAGCGCTGAGCCAATGCGCTGGTTCATTGCGCCGTGCCGGGGCTGTGCCGCCGTGGGCTGGGACAACGGCCTGGGCCAGAGCCGTTGTCCGCAACGTGCAGTGCCGGTTAGCACCCGACGAACGGCAGACTTGCACGCTTATGGGACAGCCACAGGTTCTATGCGTGCCATCTAATAACGAGGCGAGTAGTCAATAGTCACGAGTCAGCGGCAGGTGACCTGTAGAGTATGCTTGCTACTTCTATTCTACCACACCCGCGCAACCCACTGCTGGCGCGGGGTGCCCGCCCGCGCCACGCCCTGTCTGGACCAGGGTAGGGGGCTTCATTCACGGTCAGCGGACCGTCACCCTCCATGCAAAATGCGCCCCACCGGCCAAAATCCTGGCCGGTGGGACGCATGTCGGCGGACTCTGCACCCCCGGATAACACCGGTTCGCCCAGGGCTAGCGGCGGGCCGGGGTCTGGCAGTTGGGGAAGAAGGCGGCAGCGGCGATCTTGCTCAGTTGGCCGCGCGTGGCGTTATTGGCCGGGCGGAAGTAGCCGCGATTGGCGGGAGCCACACACGGCTCGCCCGCACCACCGCAAGGATAGCCGCCCACCACGCCGTGGCTGGCGACCCGCTCGGCGTAGACATAGAACGTGCTGCCGGGGACCACATCCTCAAAGGTCTGCGCGGTGGGGGTTTCGGTCCAGCCCGCCGCGCCACTGACGATTTTGGAGAGCTGGCCCCGCGTGACGTTGTTGTTCGGGCGGAAGTAGGGGCGATTAGCGGGAGCCACGCATGGCTCGAACGGCCCACCGCAGGGATAGCCGCCGATAACGTTGCGCCCAACCAACCGCTCGACCCACAACTGGAAGGTGCTGCCGGGGGCCACATCCTCAAAGGTCTGCTGGGTACTTGGTATCGGGTCTGTAAAGCCTGCCGACTCGGAGACGATCTTGCTCACCTGCCCGCGGGTGACGTTGTTGTTCGGGCGATAATAGGTGCCGGGGCACGGCTCGCCGGGGCCACCGCAGGGGTAGCCGCCGACAATGCCCCGGCAGGCCAGGCAGCGGATAAAGTCGTAGAACGTGCTGCCCACCGGCACATCATTAAAGCTGACCGTGCAGCCGCTTGAGGGGGTGGGGGTCGCACCCCCGGCCCCACAGCCGGTGCGGGCCGCCAGCACCGCCATCTGGGGGCGGTCGGTCACATTGGGCCAGGTGCCGGTCGGCTCCACCGAAAGCCGGTAGCTGGTGCCCCACCACGGTCCTGCCGACCAGTCGTTGCCGCCCAGGATGACATCATTGTTCTGTTGCAGGTAGGCCAGCGCGTTGTCCAGCAGCGTCCACCAGCGCGGGTCATCGTCGGGCACGCCATACTCGGTCACCATGCCGCGCAGGTTGTGGGCGTGCAGCCAGCCGACGAATGATTGCAGCAGATCCACCCCCAGCGTGGGATACGCTCCTTGTGCGTCGTAGCTCTGGGCATAGGTGCCGCTATAGTCGTCGTCAAAATACTGGTGCGCGTCAAAGATCAGGTTATTCGCCGGGTCGTTCAGTGTTCGCAGCGCGTCGTTGCCGTTCGCCAGCCAGCTCCAGGCCCCCGACCAGCCATCGCCCGGCACCAGGATCGGGGCCGCCATGTCGGCCTGGCGGATGCCGGTTACGCCCGCCTGTGCACCGCCGGTCACCCACAACCCGCCGGTGTTGTACGGCTCGTTGTCCAGCGAATAGCCATACAGCCCGGCATGACCGGCGAAGTGGGCGGCCATCTTTTGCCAGAAGTCGGTGAAGGCGGCATAGGGCACCTGAGGCGAGCCGATGATGTAGTCGACGCCGCCGATGGTACGCCGCGCAAAGTTGTGCGGCCCGATGATGACGGTCATGCCGTGTGCCGCCGCGTTGGCGAGCACCTGATCGATCAGCCCCAGGTCGAAGGTGGAGAGCGGGCCGTTGAGGGTGTGTTGCAGGCGCTCCCATTGCAGGGGCAGGCGGATCAGGTTCAGACCCTTGCTGTGGAAATAGTCCATCTCCCAGGCGTTGTTGTAGCCCTGGGCATCAATGCCGGGATAGAGGTAGTCCACGCCGTAGGTGCCCGGCAAGGTGCTGCCAAACTCGCCCGCGCTGAGGTTGACGCCGAACTGGGGGCACGTAGCGGGCGGGCGGGCAGCGGCGGGCGGGGGGGGACCCGCCTTGTGGGCCGCGCTGGGGGTCAGGGTACTGAGCAGGGTACTGAGCAGGGCGCCGGTCAGCGCGAGCACGGCGACCACACACCAGGGAGCCAGACGAGGATGGGGTGACATAGAGACGTATTCCTTTCGGGAGGTGAGGCTCACGTAGAGAGGCGCGTGGGCTGGCGCACGCCTGGTGCGTATTATACCACATAGCTGAGGTCAGTTTGCTATGAGCTAATTCACACCATACGCACCCTCCCTGGTTTTTGGTATGATTAACCAGGCAATGGTAGGCCCCACTCTTTCAGCGAAAGGACGCTCCACGACGGATATGATCTCTTCTCCCGCACAATCCCCCGCTCCGCGATCCCAGGCCCGGCGGACCTGGCCCTGGTGGCGCTGGCTGGGCGGGCTGGTGGTGCTGCTGCTCGTGTGGACCGTGGGCGATCTGGCCTACGTCTCCCTCGGCGCAGAGACCGACCAGGCCCAGGCGGCGGATGTTATGATCGTGCTGGGGTGCGGTAGCGGGGGGGACAACGGGCAGGAGTCGGACTGTATCCAGGCGCGAGCCGGTCATGCGGCGGTGCTCTACCAGCACGGCCTTGCGCCCTGGATCATCGCGTCGGGGCGAGGCAGCGAAGCGGCGGCCTTGACCCGCGTGCTGGTCGCGGCAGGGGTCCCCGCCGCCGTCATTCTGGCCGAGGATCGCTCCCGCGATACGATCCAGAACATCCGCAACAGCCAGGCCATCATGGCGACTCACGGGTGGCACACCGCCCTGCTGGTGACCGAGCCGTATCACATCAAGCGGGCCACCCTGATCGCCCACGATCTCGGGCTGACCGTCTATCCCTCCCCGGCGCTCGCCAGCCCGCTGTGGACCCAACCCGCCCGCCGCTTCCTCAAACTGAGCGAAGACACCGCCTCGTTGATGCTCTATCAGATCAAACGCCTGTTCGGCGTGCAGACTTGAGGTGCCAGCGATGCCAATTCAGTCTACATATCCCTCAAAGACAACTCACAGCAATAGATACGAAAGCCGAAGAACACTGCCGAATAGCAGCCTGCTTGCCGTGCTACCGGGAGCGTGCTATACTCTTCCCAGTTCCAACTACCATCAAGGGAGATGCTTTTATGGACCAGCTTTTATTGCTGCCGCAGCCGCAGTCGCTGACGGCGGGAGCAGGCGTTTATCTTCTCACGCCCCAGCGCCGGATCGTGCTGGAGGGAGCCACCCCGGCGGCGCTGCGCGGGGCCGGGCAGCGCTTGCAGGCGGCCCTGGCCGAGTCGGCGCAGGTGGACTGGGACCTGGCGGCCAGTGCGCTCGGGCCGCCAGCCGAGATTGGCGCGGTGCTGCGGGTGGTGCCCGAGGGGGTCGCGCACGCACAGGGCTATGTGTTAACGATTGGCCCGGACCAGATTGTGATCGAGGCGGCGACGCCCGCAGGGGTGTTTTATGGCGTCTGCACGCTGGTCCAGATTATCCAGCAGCGGGGGCGGGCCTTGCCGGTGTTGCGGATCGAGGACTGGCCCGATTTCGCGGTGCGCGGGCTGATGCTCGATATCAGCCGGGACAAGGTGCCGCAGATGGCGACGCTCTATCGCCTGATCGATCGGCTGGCGGGCTGGAAGCTGAACCAGATCCAGCTTTATACCGAGCACACCTTTGCCTACCGGCAGCATCCCGACGTGTGGGCACAGGCATCGCCGGTCACCGGCGACGAGATCCTGGCCCTGGACGCCTTCTGCCAGGAGCGCTATATCGAGCTGGTGCCCAACCAGAACTCGTTCGGCCACATGCACCGCTGGCTGATCCATAAGCGTTATGAGTCACTGGCCGAAGTGCCGGGCGAGTTCCGCACGCCCTGGGGTACAATGCCCGGCCCGTTCAGCCTCTGTCCGGGCGACCCTGGCAGCCTGGCGCTGGTCCGCAGTCTCTACGACGAACTGCTGCCGCATTTCTCCAGCACCCAATTGAATGTCGGCTGCGATGAAACGTTCGATCTGGGCCAGGGGCGGAGCGCCGCAGAGTGCGCGGAACGCGGCACCGAGCGGGTCTACCTGGACTATCTGCTCAAGATCTACCAGGAGGTGACGGCGCGGCAGCACACGATGCAGTTCTGGGGCGATATCATCGTGCAGCGGCCCGATCTGATCCCGGAGCTACCCAAAGATAGCCTGGCGCTGGAATGGGGCTATGAGGCGGAGCACCCGTTCGACGCGAACGGGGGGCAGTTTGCCGCCGCCGGGATCCCGTTCTATGTCTGCCCCGGCACCTCGTCCTGGTGCTCGATTGGCGGGCGCACGGATAACGCCATCGGCAATCTCCGCAACGCCGCCGAGAACGGTCTCAAGCACGGGGCGGTCGGCTACCTGATCACCGACTGGGGCGACCTGGGCCACTGGCAGATGCTGCCGATCAGCTACCTGGGATTCGGGGTGGGGGCGGCGCTGTCGTGGGCGCTCGACGCCAACCAGGGAATGGATGTGGCCGCCGTCGTGAGCGTCCATGCGTTCCACGATCCGACCGGCAACATAGGGCGCGTGGCCTATGACCTGGGCAATGTCTACCAGGCACCGGGGGTGATCGTGCCCAATTCATCGGTACTGTTCTGGACGTTACAGCGGTCGTTTACCGAGTTAAACACGCCGGGCGGGCGACCTGGGGTCACGAGCGCCAACTTCCCGGCAGCCCTGGCCGCGATTGACGCGGCAATGGCCCCGCTGAGCGCGTCGCGGATGGAGGGGGCGGAGGCGGCGTTGATCGTGGCCGAGTATGAGCACACCGCCCGGCTGCTGCGCCATGCCTGCCGCCGCGGGCAATTGCTGCTCGCCCCGGACGACGCAGCCACTCCCTCTCGCACGGCCCTGAATGACGAGATGCGCGAGATCATCCGCGAGTACGAGCGGCTGTGGCTGGCACGGAACCGGCCCGGCGGGCTGCTCGAGAGCGTCAACCACCTGCACCAGGCCCGTGCCGACTATCAAGGGGGGTAGGGGGTGCCGGGCAGAGGCGGGCCTGGTTGCCCAATTCGGCGTTGACATGCACCGGGTCGAACGGCTGATCCAGCCCTTACAGAACCTGCAACAGCGTCCGCAGGTGATGGCCCAGGAGCAGGCGGCCAGCCCATAGGGTGTCTGGTGGCGGGCGGCAGCGTGGGTGAGGTCGCCGCCGCACCTGCCGCTTGATCACCTGGCCCACCAAGATCCCCGCCTCGGCCACCAAGCGAGGCCGTCCCCGCCGACCGGTATGCACGGGGCACCGAAAGACGCGCCGCACCGCGCTGACGTAACTCGCCAAGCCATCCACACCGATCAGCAAGGTGGGCACGCCCGCACAGGCGCGCACCCGCTGGATCAGGCGTGTAATCAAGTCCCCATCGCGACGGGCGCTGACCTCGCCGCCCAACCACAACTGGGTGGGGGAGCAATTCTCCGCCCTGGTTGTGTTAACCAAGCGCCAAGGATCACATAAATGACATTATGCGATCCTTGCCTTTGCTACTTCGAGGACCCCCTCTGGGAAATCCGTCATGTGCTACCCGTTGTTCACCGGTCGTCGCGCTAGGTCAGCCGCTTTTCAATACGCCGATCCGGGATGAACCACATCATCGCCACCAACACATAGAGCGCACCGGCGATCCACGGGCTGACAAAGGCCAGCGGAATGGCTGAGGCATAGCACACGAGCGAGATGCGCCCCTTCCGATCCCGCCCGATTGCCTGGGCCAGGGCGGAGTCGCGGCCATGCAGCACGATCAGGAGTTGCACAAGGATGGAGAAGGCGATCGCGGCCCCGAGCAGGACCATCCCGTACAGCGCCGTCGGCACCACCGCAAAGCCGTTCTCGCCCATCCAGGCGGTCGCGAACGGGACCAGCGACAACCAGAACAGCAGGTGCATGTTGGCCCACAGCACCCGCCCATCGATCTGGCGGATGGCCTGCAACAGGTGATGATGATTATTCCAGTAGATGCCCACAAACACAAAACTCAGAACATAGCAAAGAAAAACCGGAGCCAGCCTCAGCAACGCCGCCAGGTCGGGTTCATGGGGCACTCCCAACTCCAGGACCATAATCGTGATAATGATGGCGATTACGCCATCGCTAAACGCCTCTAATCGTCCCTTACTCAAGGTCACGCTCCCTGTGTGATCGGTTGGTTTTTGCTACCGCCCGGTATTGGGTCTATGCTACTACGTTTTGAACAGTGGGTCAAGAATACCCACAGTCACTATCCAGTAGATAACATTCTCAATGACCCCTGCAACTCGTGCCGCAGCGACTCGGAGAAGCCCCGGACGGTGAATTTGCTCGCCACGTAGGCAGATGCGCCACTCCAGCACCCTCGCCCTGCCCTTCTCCGCCTGGCCGAAGGTACCGGATGGACGACCTCTTTATTATAACCGCTTGCGCGATCCGCGCCGACCTCCGCACCGCCGTTGGGCAGCTCCTGATCGCTCCGGTGTTCGGGATGTACTAAGGGGATATGTCAACCCATCTGCATCGGCTCTGCTCTGCGCGCAAATGTAGGGAATCTGCGGGGGTTACGCTCCAGGCAGTCGGCGTAAGGCCTGCGCCGTGAGTGGGCCTGCGTTACGCTAGCGGATGCGGAACACCGGCCCACGGGGCACAAACGGCAGGTGCCGCCCCTCCGGCAGCAGATAGGCATGGTCGCGGCGGATATGGAGCCGATCCTCGCAGTAGCCATCGGTGATGATCAAGAGCGGGCCAGCAGGCGGGAAGTCCTCAGCCGCTTCGAGCAGATCGATGCCCGGTTGCAAGATGGTCCCGCCCCGCCCGCGCACCTGCACCCGGTCGGCAATCGCTTCCGGCGGCAGGTAGCCCACGTCGTAGGCCACCGCGTCGCAGAAGACCACCCGCGCGGCGGGCACTTCGCGGGCCAGGCTGTACCCGGCGATCGTGCCCAACGCCTTCGCCAGCAGGCTCCGATCCATCGAGCCGGACGTGTCCAGCACTACCCCGAACGTGCGCCCGGCATCCGGGTCGGCGGAGACGAGGCTGGGGCGGGGAATATCGGGGGTGGCGGCCTGGCGGCGGCTGGCCCGCGCGTAGCTGCGGCGCACTTCCAGCGGGGGAAAGTGGGCGTCGAACCACTGCGCGAGTTCTACGTCCCAGGGGATCGGCGGCTGGAGTTGCGCATAGATCTCTTCGACCAGCCCGGCGGGCAGCAGGCCCCGATCGCCTTCCCGGTGGTAGACCAATCCCTGGCTCAACGCGCCCCGGTAGAAATCGTCCAGATCCACCCCCTCCAGCGTATTCCACCAGTCGGGCGGGCCACGCCGCAGGATATCTCCGATCCCTACCCCGCGCAGCGTCATCACCTTGCGGTAGCGGCGCATATCGGTGACCAGCCGATCGTAGACCGACTCCGCCGATTCGGCCTTCACGCCGGGGTCGTACAACCCGCCCACGCCGGGCAGCGCGCCCAGCCCCATCTCCACCAACCAGCCGTTGATCACATAGTCACAGGCCACGTTCCATAGATAGGGATCGCGGCCCTGGCAACGTTGATCGTGGCGCAGCCCGACATGGAGTAGCTCGTGGGCCATGACGAAGCGGTCCTCGCGCTCGTCCAGGCCGGCGGCGGGGTTGAGGAAAATCTCGCGGCTCTGGGCGTCCACGGCAGCCACGGCAATCCCCATCCGGCTACAGATTGCCTGGTCCTCGATGATGGTGAACGTGGCGGCCAGCGCGCCCAGCAAGGGGTAATGGCTGATGAACCAGGCCCGCGCCGCCTGCCCCGGCGTGCGCGACCGGGTCGGTGCCCCCAGGTATAGCTCGGCCCCTGCCGCCACATTGACCGCGCTGGTCACGGCGGCGGTCAGCCCGCGCCCCAGCACCTGCGGCCAGTTGGTCGGCTTTCCGTACCAGCCGATCTTGACCGGCCCCAGGAATAAATCGCGCGGACGCACCCCGGCGGTGCCGAAGACGCGCCCCTCCGGGGGGATGCCGGCGGCACAAAACTGGGCGTAGAGCGCGTCCTCGGTGCGGGTGGTGGGTGGAGGGGCGGCGGGCATCTCGCCGGGCGGACGCCCAAATTTGAGGTCGGCCAGAAAACGCGCGACCACCCAATCGCAGGCCGCGTTCCACTCGTCGGGCTGCTCCCGCTCCTGGAAATGGTCGAAGCCCAGGTGCAACAGGCAATGGGCCAGGACATAGGCCCATTCGTCGGCGCTGGCGCGACGGGTGGGGTGGACATGGATCGCCCCACCCTGCGTCACCACCGCCCAACCGTCTGCCGGGCAGAGGTTGCCCGCCTGGCGCACCAGGTTGGCATGATAGTAGAGCGGGGAGAACAACGGGTGCCGCCCGACCATCTGCTGCCCGGCCACAAACTGAGCGGTGGCCGGGTCCGGCGCGGCGGAGGCAGTCCGGCGCTTAGGCGGCATCGCGCTTTTCCACCAGCCGGGGCAGGTCGCGCACCACCTCGACCATGAACCAGCCCGGCAGGGTCGCCCCATCGTCTTGCTGGCTGACCACCAGTTGGGCAATCTCCAGGCTGATCCCAGCCAGTTCCTTCAGCAGCGCCTTGGCCCGGTGGGCCAGCGCCTTCGTGTCGCCACTGCCCTGCGCGGCGGTCTCCGGCAACTCCTTGCTCAACTGGGCGCGGAACGACTGGGCCAGGAAGTAGAGCACATCGCGGTCTTCCGGCGCGTGGGGCCAACCTGCATCGCCCTTGAGGATCGCAGCCAGGCGATACTTGCTCTTCACCTGCTTGAGAAATGCCTTGAACTGCCCGGCGTGGGCAGGGGTCAGGCAGCCGAAGGCCAGCACCCCCAGCGTCTCCTCGCCCAGCCCCTCGCCATACTCGTGCAGGGTGTCGCTGAGCATGTGCCAGGAGCGCGGGGTGGAGAACGGCTCTTCATACTTGGGCGGCTGGCTCCACAGGTGGTCGGGGCGCAGGCCGATATACTCCAGGATCAGCGGGTGGATGCCGTGCGGCCCGGCCCAGCTTAACCACTCGCGGGAAGAGACCTTGAGGTGGACGTGGACCATGCGGTTGAGCAGCGCCGACGACATCGGCTTGACGATGGCGCTATCCTGCGCCCGGTTGCCCGCGCCGATGACCACCGAGCCGGGCGGCAGGTGATATTCGCCCAGGCGGCGCTCATGGATCAGACTGTAGAACGCCTTTTGCACGTCGTGCGAGCAGGCGTTCAGTTCGTCCAGAAAGAGGCAATAGGGATCGGGCCGGGCGATCAGGCGCGGCGGGCAGAAGCGGCTCACCCCGTCGAGGATCTGCGGAACGCCGATCAGGTCCTCCGGGGCCAGTTGGCTGCCGAGCAGCGACACGCACGGCAACCCGACCTGGGCGGCAAACTGCTGCACCAGGGCCGACTTGCCGATGCCGGGCGGCCCCCAGATAAAGACCGGGCGCACCACCGCGACGTGGAGCAAAAATTCGGTTAACCCATGTTGTGTCACCGTTACCGGTGCGTTCATCCTGTCGGATCTTTCTAGTGGCGAAATCCAGCGTTTGCGTCGAAGGGCGCACCCCGGACCTGCACAAGCAGCGGCAGGTCGGTGCTTCCTATAGTCGTTGGTGGGGGTTGTGCGCCCGACTGCGGAGGTCGGGCCAGCCCAGCACGGTCATTTTAGCAACCATCGCCGGGACAGGCAAGCGCCACCAGACGGATCTACGATCCATCCTTCGGACGATCAGCGATACAACGCCGTGCATACCCAGGCGACCGAGGCTGCGCCTTCCATACGCAGGCCTGGCCCCTGATGATGGGGTTAAACGAGAACAGGCGGCACACCTACCGGCCAACGACGTACGTCACCGCTAAGTCCACAGGGTCTATACCCGAGTATCTGGGATAACGCCTGGGGGAATATTCTTTCGCAGTTTCTATATAATTTTGAGAGAAAATGAACAAAAATGAAGGGGAATACTGGATAACTATTGACGACGCGGGGGCAGATATGCTACACTGCCGGGACGGGGGCGGGGGCGTTTCGGCGGCGCGCCGCGGATTTGGCCCGCTGCTCAACCATTGCCAACGTTTAGCTGTATTGTATATAGCAACAGCCTTCTCCCCGGCCCGACGACCCGCCCTGACGACGTTGCCAGGGCCAGCGAACCCCGACCCAGAAACTGGAAAGGAGGAGCGGCGCAGCCTTCCCCTGTGCCGGCGGAACCACAGCACGATCGACTAGACCCGGGATGAGCGGGTGCCCCGAGGGGCACCGCATAACGGCCTTCGCCCCCTACCCCAAGGAGCATCCTCCATGCAACGTCACCGTTGGTTGTATCTTATCGGCGCTGTACCCATGTTGGCCCTCGTGCTTGCCAGCCAGGTCGCCGCCCAGCGCCCGACTATCCCCGCAGGCGCGCCCGCCGCTCAGAGCGCCGCGATCTGGCGCGACGTGGCCGAAACTGGTATCGCGGTCAAAGGCCAGCGCCTGATTGTGCCCGACCACTATCGCACCCTGGCTGCCGACCTGACCGCCCTCGATGGGCTGCTGGCTGCCGCGCCCCAGGAGCAGACGGTGCCCGTGGGCACCTCGACGGCGGTCCTCAGCCTGCCGCTACCCAACGGCACGTTCGGGCGCTTCCGCTTTGTCAATTCCCCGATCATGGCCCCGGCGCTGGCGGCCCAATACCCGGCCATCACCACCTACCTGGGCCAGGGCATTGACGACCCGTCGGCCACGGTACGGTTTGACCGCACCCCGGCAGGCTTCCACGCCAGCATCCTGGCCCCCAGCGGCACCGTCTTTATCGATCCCTATAGCAGCCAGGATCCCGACCACTACATCAGCTATTATACCCGCGACTTCGCGCCCACCAACAAGGTCTTTACCGAGCTGGGCGTCGTGGTGCCCGACGCGGCCCCGCCGCTCGCCAGCGGTCCGCAGCAGCCGTCGGGCAGCCAGCTACGCACCTATCGCCTGGCGCTGGCCGCCGACGGCGAGTACACCCAGTACTTCGGCGGCACGGTTCCCCAGGCGCTGGCGGCCATCGTCACCAGTGTCAACCGCGTGGACGGCGTCTATGAGCAGGAAGTGGCCGTGCGCCTGGTGCTGATCGCCAATGAGACGGCGATCATTTACACCGACCCCGCCACCGACCCTTACACCAACAATGACGGCGTAGCCATGCTGGGCCAGAACCAGTCCACCCTGGACTCGGTCATCGGCAATGCCAACTATGACGTGGGCCACGTCTTCAGCACCGGCGGGGGCGGCGTTGCCGACCTGCGGGTACCCTGCCGCACCGGCCTCAAGGCCCAGGGTGTCACCGGCAGCACCAACCCGGTGGGCGACCCCTACGACATCGACTACGTGGCCCACGAGATGGGCCACCAGTTCGGGGCCAACCACACCTTCAACGGCACGACCGGTAGTTGTGGCGGCGGCAACCGCAACGGCTCCACGGCGATGGAGCCGGGCAGCGGCTCGACCATCATGGCCTATGCGGGCATCTGCGGCGGCGAAGATCTGCAACTGCATAGCGACCCCTATTTCCACACGATCAGCTTTGACGAGATCGTGGCCTACACGGTCAACGGCCAGGGCAACTCCTGCCCGGTGACCACCAATACCGGCAACACCCCGCCAGTGGTGAACGCGGGGGCCTCGTTCACCATTCCCCAGCAGACCTTCTTCCAACTGACCGGCTCGGCCACCGACGCCGACAACGACCCGCTGACCTACGATTGGGAGCAGTTCAACGCCGGGGCCGCCGCGCCACCCAATACCGACGACGGCACGCGGGCCATCTTCCGCTCGTTTAACCCCAGCACCAGCCCGACGCGCTTCTTCCCCCGGCTGAGCGACATCCTGAACAACGTCAGCACCTTTGGCGAAGCGCTCCCCCAGACCAACCGCACACTGACCTTCCGCCTGACGGCGCGGGATAACCGCACGGGCGGGGGCGGCGTGAACTACGCCAGTGTTAATATCCCCGTCACCACCAGCTCCGGCCCATTCCTCGTCACCGCGCCCAACACGGCGGTCACCTGGGCGGGCGGCAGCGCGCAGACGGTCACCTGGAACGTGGCGAATACCACCGCCCCGCCGGTCAGTTGCGCCATGGTGGATATCACTGTCTCGACCGACGGCGGCAACACCTGGCCGCTGGCGCTGGCGCTGGGCACAGCCAACGACGGCACCGAGGGCGTCACCGCGCCCAACGTCTCGACCACCCAGGCGCGGGTGCAGGTTGCCTGCTCGACCAACATCTTCTTCGACGTGTCCAACGTCAACTTCACCATCGTCGGTGGGCCGACCCCCACCGGCACCCCGCCGACCAGCACCCCCGTGCCGCCGACGCGGACGCAGACCGCCACCCCCGTCCCCACGCAGACCCTCGCCCCCACGGCCACCCCCTGCGGCGTGACGGTGTTGACCGAAGGCTTTGAGACCGCGCTGGGCGTGTTTACCAGCACGGTGGGCACCTGTGTGCCCGGCGGCTGCGGGTGGAACGCGGTGACCACACCGGGTCCGCATGGCGGCACCTCCTCGGCCTTCGCCCCCGACCTGGACAATGTCAGCGATCAATACCTGACGACGATCAACCCGATCACGCTCCCGGCTAGCGCGTCAGGCGCTTTCCTCAGCTTCTGGCACGCCTATGATCTGGAGGATACCTATGACGGCGGCGTGCTCGAAGTGTCTACCAACGGCGGTACGACCTGGCAGGATGTGCTGGCGATCACCGGCAACAGCTTCACCCAAAACGGCTACAACTCGGCCATCGACCCCACCGCCAACAGTCCGCTGGCCGGGCGCGACGCCTGGACGGGCATCGGCGGGGGCTATATCCAGACGACGGTCAGCCTGGGGGGCCTGATCGGGAGCACGTTCAAGGTGCGCTTCCGCGAAGCCAGTGATGACTCGACCTATGAGACGGGCTGGAGTATTGACGATGTCACCCTGCTCCTGGGCACCACCTGCGGCACGCCGGTCCCGCCCACCCCCACCATCACGGCCACCCCGACCGTCTGCGCGGTCACGTTCACCGATGTGCCGGTGGGCAGCACGTTCTACACGTTCGTGCGCTGCCTGGCCTGCCGGGGCATCGTCGGCGGCTATCCCTGCGGGGGGCCGGGCGAGCCGTGCCCCGGCACTTACTATCGGCCCGGCAACAATGTCACCCGCGGCCAGACGGCCAAGATCGTTTCCGAGTCGGCGGGCTTCAGCGACCCGGTGCCGTCCACCCAGCAGACCTTTGAGGATGTCGCCCCCGGCAGCACGTTCGCCCTGTGGGTCGAGCGCCTGAGCACGCGGGGCATCATCGGCGGGTATCCGTGCGGCGGGCCGTTTGAGCCGTGCGTCAGCCCGACCAATCGCCCCTACTTCCGCCCCAATAACAACGTGACGCGGGGCCAGCTCTCCAAGATTGTCGCGGGCGCGGCGGGGTGGACGGAGACACCGACGGGTCAGACGTTCCAGGATGTAGCGGTC
>JBBSAN010000066.1:0-14953 GCA_038252265.1 Chloroflexia bacterium | reverse complement strand
TTTGGATTTTGGATTTTGGAGAACGGTTCCGGTGGAAATGGCTTCAGTCTGCCGCTCAATACCTGCTGTTGCGGGTGTCTCTTCCAAAATCCAAAATCCAAAATCCAAAATCCTCCGAAACGCCGCCAGCAATAGGTCCAGCCGCCGGTAGGCGAAAGTCAGCCCGGCGTAGCAGACGATGAAAGCGTCGGCGGGGAGGCTCAGGCGGGCGCGGCATTCGGCCTGATCCAATGGGCGGTAGACGGCGGCGTCGAAGGCGTCGGGGATGACGGCCACGTCGGCGGGACGACGTATTCGCCTATCGGCCAGGTAGGTACGGAAGGCGGCGGTGAGCGACACCAGTGCAGCGGGACCGCGCAATACCCGGCGGTCCAGCGCGGCGATCAGGCGGATCCAGACGGGGCCTTGCGCCCGCGAGGGGTTGGTCGCCTCCATATCGTGGACCTCGTAGACCACCGGTGCGCCGTGCAGCATCCGCAACCGGGTCAGCCAGTAGGCGCAGATAATGTCGCGGACATAGATCGCCGCGCTCCGCTGCCCGGTGAGCCGCGGCCAGGTCAGCAGGGCGATCAGTTCGGCGCTGAACGCGGTGCGCTCCAGATAGGACCAGCCGCTCGACTTCCAGAAGCGGGTGAACTTGTTGAACGGGATGCGCGGCAGGTGCCGGGCGGCCACGCCCGGATCGGCAAAGCGGCTGGGGTCCTGGAGCCAGCGCGGCACGATCACCTGCAAGTCGTCGCCCCGATCTGCCAGCAACGCCCGCAACTCCCGCGCCGTGTTGTAGGTCTGGATCGCGTTCGCCGCCTTGAGCATAAGGCTCATCGGGTAGGCCACGTAGGTGTATTTGCGATTTTGGATTGTGGATTTTGGAGACATAAGACCGAAAATTTCAACGCAGAGACGCAGAGACGCAGAGAGCGCAAAGCCGATTCCTATAAAGCTGTTTCGTGGCTTTCGTCCTTTCGTTTCGTGCGTTTCGTCCTTTCGTGTTTTCGTGGTTCTAACCATTCCTCAGCACGCGGGCGACGACCGCTTCTAGGCGATCCACCACCGCATCCCAGGTGAACAGGCGCAGCACGCGGGCACGGCCCGCCGCCCCCATCGCCGCCGCCCGCACCGGGTCGGCCAGCATCGTATCGAGTTTGGCGGCCAGGTCGGCGGGGTCCTGCGGCGTACAGAGCAAGCCGGTCACGCCATCCTCCACCACTTCGGGGAAGCCACCAAATCGGCTGGCGACCACCGGGCGGCCACAGGCTTGCGCCTCGGCCAGGGCGATACCGAACGTCTCGTTGACAAAGCTGGTGCCCACCACCACCTCGGCGGCGCGGTAGAGCGCGGGCAACTGCTCCTGCGGCACAGTGCCCAGCCAGCGGATCCGGTCGGTCACTCCCAGCCGCGCCGCCAGGGTTTCCAGGTCGGGCTGGTACGGCCCCTGCCCGGCGATCCAGACCCGCACATCGGGCGTTTGCAACTGCGGCAACGCTTCGATCAGGTACTCCACACCCTTCCAGCGGACCAGCCGCCCGGCATAGAGCAGGGTACGGCACCCGGCTTGCAGGTCGTCGGCCACGCCCAACATCGCCAGGATGGCCGGGTCGGCGGGGCCGGGGTCGGCGGTGAAGCGAGCCAGGTCCACGCCATTATATATGACAGTGGGGGAAATGTGGTAGCGCGCCCGCACCTGCCCGGCGTTATAGGCGCTGCACGAGACTGATTCATTCATCGCATGGACGAACAGCCGGTCGCCCAGCCAGAAATCCTTGCCGTGGCAGCCGAACAGCGCCCGCGTGCCGACGAGCCGGGTCAGGGCGGCGATGGGCAAATCATACGGCTTCTGGATATAGATCAGGCGGTAGCGCCGCAGCAGCAGGAGCAGCAGCGCCGTCACCCCCAGGCTGAGCCGTTCCAGCAGCTTGGTCAGCGTGTACTGCCGCCCCAGCAGCGGGATGCGCCGCCACAGTTCGAGGTCGATATAAGGCAGCGTCACCACCCGCACTCCGGGCATGTCTCACCGCTCGCGCCCGCGCCCGCCGATCACGTCCACCCGGTAGCCCCGCGCCGCCAGCCGCCCGGCCACCTCCCAGACGAACGTCTCCACCCCGCCGACTTTGGTCGTGGTGGTGGCGTTGTAGAGCGCGATGGTGATTGCGGAGTGCGGAGTGCGGAGTGCGGAATGATGCGCCGGAGGAGAATTCCTGGCTGATCCGTTGTCTTTTCGTCGCTGCCCGGACGCAAATTCCGCACTCCGCACTCCGCACTCCGCACTCCGCCCAATCACTGTTTCACCAGCCGGATCTGGTACGTCCCGGCCCAGCCGAGGCGATAGACGGCGTAGATCGGGTGGAGCAGGCCCACAGTGCGGACGGCGGTGAGCAGGCGACGGCGCAGGCCGCGCAACTGGCGGATCTCGCCGTGCTGGAGCCGGTCTTCCACGGCGTCTACCGCGCGGAAGCCCTGTGTCCGCGCCAGCGCAGCGAACGCGCCCCAGGTGTAGGTGTGCAATTCGGACAGCGCCTGCCGGTCGGTCAGTTGCGACCCCTCGGTCTTGCTGTGACCCAGCAACGGGATCAGCCGCTCGGCCACCGGGCGGGGCAGCCAGTTGATGCCAGGCAGGTGATAATGCGGGTCGCGGAAGGCGAAGCGGTTGGGCACGGTGGTCAGCACCACCCCGCCGGGCCGCAAGACTCGGTGCATCTCGGCCAACACCCGCTCCGGCTGCTGCACATGCTCCAGCACGTCGAGGCAGATCACCCCGTCGAAGCTCTGTGCAGCGAACGGTAACGCCTCGCCCGCACCGACCACCAGCGGCAAGAGGAGCTTATAACGCTGCCCGCGCAGTTGGGTGATCCGGCAGTAGGCGGGGTTGTAGTCCAACCCGACCACGTCCAGCCCGGCCCGGCGGAGGGCCACCAGCCCGCCGCCCATGCCGCTGCCCAGGTCGAGCACGCGCTGGGCGGCAAAGCTGCCGCCCAGCGCGGCCCGCACCTCGGCCACCCGTTCGGTCTGGTCGTCTTCCTGGTAGAGCCGCCGCCGCCGCCACGCCGCAAAGTCTTTGCGCCAGCGCATATGCGCCAGCCACGGCTCGATAGCCGCCGCGATCTGCGCTTCTAATTCGGGATCAACACTCATTGTGGATTTTAGATTTTAGATTTTGGATTTTGGATCTTGGGTGTTCGATGAGCAACAATCCAAAATCCGCAATCCAAAATCTAAAATGGTCAGGGTGTTTTGCCGTAGCGCCAGGCGTAGTAGTGCAGGGCGACGTTGCCAAATTGCACCTGCCAGGGCGGGGCGTTGTCGGGAGCATAGGTCAAGACCTGGCGTTGGAAGGCCTGCACCAGCACGTCCACCGTCTTGCCGCCGACCGTCTGCTTGGTCCAGTAGGCCTCGGTGGTCGGGTAGCCCATGGTGAACACCCAATCGTAGAGCACATCGTCGCGGTAAGCGCCGTTGACGTAGACCTGCCCGCGCTGGTTGAGGAACGTCCAGAAGACATCGGGGACATTGTGCCCGGTCTCCTTGATGAACATCGCCACCTTTGCCTTGCGGGCCAGGGTGGCGTCGGTGCCCAGGCTCCCGGTCGTGCCCAGGGTGGCGCTGATCGGCTGGCCGACCCGGCTGGGGGCCTGGTTCTCGCCGCCCAGCGAGGCGACCGTGCCCAACAAAGCATAGGACGGCGCGGGGTTGTTCGGCCCGTCGCCGCCGATCTGGATCGTGGCCGGGTCGCGGGTCTCGTACTGGGTGTCACCCACCTGCACCTTGCCGCTCATCATCTCGACCACCAGCAGGCCGTTGGTGACGTAGGCGGCGGTGCTGCCCTGCGCAGGGTGTAATTCCATCCGCGCTTTGTCGAAGTATTGCACCAGGCGGGTGTCGCCCGGCTGCCCGGCATACGGCTCCTGCAAACCGCCGGTGCGGGCCAGCGGCCCCCAGGTCCACGACCGACCCGCTTTGCCCTCGACCACGGCACGGTCGGCCCGCTCCCACACGCGGTAGAAGAGCGGGTCCGCCGTGGTGATCAGCGGGACACCGCCGGGGACAGGCGTGCTGGCGGGACCGGGGGTCTGGGCGGTGGTGGGGGCAGCGGTCGGCTGGCTGCCGGGGATCACTGCCGGGGGCGCGCTGAGGGTGGCGCTCCAGTCGGGCGCGTGGCCGCTGTCCAGCGGGGCGCTGAACCCGTTGGTCGTCAGGTCAATGTTGTAGATCTCTTCAGGGCGCTGGCCGCCCGGCATCTCCGGCGACCGGGCCGCCCAGACGACGCGCCCGTCCCAGTCAATGCTGAAGCCGGAGGCCAGGGCTTCATAGGTCAGGCCGGAGACGAGCACCTGGGCGTTCTTGCCCTGGCGGTCCACGGTGATCAGGGCGTTGTCGCGGGGGCTGAAGGTGTAGCCCCGGCGCAAGACCACGATCCGCCCGTCGGGCGTCCATTGCGGCCAGAGGTATTCGACCGAGCCTTCCGGGGCATCCTTGTCGAGATCGAGGCTGATCAGGTTACCCACGCCGTTGCTCAGGTTGACCGTCGCCAGCAGCGAGTTCTTGCCCTGCGACTGGCGCACCAGCACCGCCGTGCGGCCATCGGGCGACACCCGCGCCGGGTAGCTATCATAGCGTACCTGGCTGGTGCTGGGCAGGAGGGAGACGACGCGGCTGTTGCTGCCGTTCAGGCCCATCGTGATCAGTTGCACATCATAGGTGACGGTGCCGGTGATCGGGCGGTAATTGCGGCTCCGCATGACCAGCAGTTGCTGGCCGTTGGGGAACACGTCGGCAAAGCGGTCATCGCCGGTGCCGTCCGAGAGGAGGGTCGGCTTGCTGCCGTCCGACCCCATGATATAGAGCTGGTTCATCGGCAGCGTCTGGCTGAGCACCGTCTGGGTCTTGCCATCGCGCTGTGACGAGAAGACGATCAGCCCACCGCCCGGTACCCAGACTGGCGCGTTGGCGGTGCCGTCCTGGGTCAGCGCGGTGCGCCCGGTCCCGTCCGCCGCCATGCGCCAGATGTTGCCATCCGCCGCCGCATAGGCCAGATAGCCACCCGGCGCGGCGCTGACCCCGCGGCTGAGGGCCACGCCCCCCCCGATCAGGGCCGCCGCCAGCAGTACACCTACCAACCATTTGACACGGGACATATGTTGCTCCTGGTTTCATATTACGTGATGCGTGATGCGTGATGCGTGATGCGTGACTGGTGCTTTGCACCGCGTATTGCGTATTGCGGATTGCTGCGATCTGATCCCAGATCCCACGTCACGCATCACGCATCACGCATCACGCATCACGGCTCCGTGCGCTGGAACAAGCGATAGCCAGCGCGCTCGTCTACCAGGCGAAACTGCCCGCTGTCCAGCACCAACGCCTGGAGAGCCGTTTTGCCGCCGGGCAACGGGTTGCTTACATCCGCGCTGGCAGCGGGAGCGACCAGCACGTACTCCACCCGGTCGAACGATGGCGAGTACGGCGCAGGCGGGAAGTTGTAAATATAACGGCGCGGCAGCAGATGTGGTGCGACCTTGCTGCTCGCCGCCACATGCGCGTCCGGCGGCACCTCGGCCACCAGCGCGTTGAGCGCTGCCACCGTCGCGGGCGACTCATGACCCGACGCCAGGGTGCGGAGTGGTGCGTCTTTTAGCACGAGGTTGACGAGGATCGCCACCACCAACACCGCCAGCAGCGGGCCGTTGCGCCGCAGCCAGGCCGCCCGCACCGCCCGTTGTCCGGCGCGAGGATCGGGCGGGGGCCGCCAGCTCAGGCCGCCCCCCAGTTGGGGCAAGACCCCGAACCCGCGCCAGTAGGCCAGCCAGGTCGCCAGCAGCCGGTAGCCCTCGATGGAGGCCGCGACCACCCCGACGGTGATCAGGATCTGGTACTGCGTCGTGTAATCCACCTGGGCCGAACGCCAGGCCAGCAGGTTCAGCCCCAGGATCGGCAGGGCCAGGACCAGCCCGCGCGGGGCCAGCAGGGAGAGGAAGGCGAACGGGGCCAGCAGCGCCGCCAGGTAGCCGAAGCGCTGCCCCTGAGCGATGAACGTCGCCATGTCGGGAATGCCGACCAGCGCCGACGGCGGCGGCCCCAGGAACATATAGCGCAGGGTGTAGATCGGGTTTTTGAGCAGGTTGACCACGATCTCGCCCGTCGTGCAGCCCCAGTGGAGGTAGTAGCCGGTGTTGGGGTTCTTGCCCCCCGGCCACTTGTCCTGAATGTTCGCCAGCGCCACCGGCCCGGTGCAGGCTGCCGTATCGGGCAGGTGGATAAACAGCGGGTTGACAAAGAGCATGACGACCAGGAAATAGCCCAGCCCCAACCCTAGCGGCACCAGCACGAATTGCCAGCGGCGTTTGCCTAATAGCTCGTAGAGGCCGAACATCGCCACGACCAGCGCCACATCGGTGCGGATGGTCAGGGCTAGCGCCAGGCACAGGAGGCAGAGCCAGAACCGCCCCCGTTCCAGCAGCCATAGTGCCCAGAGGAGCAGCACCACGGCGAACACCCGGATCTGGAACGGGCTAAGCGTCACGTACTCGACGGTGGGGTAGATCAGCCAGCCGGCAGCGAAGACCAACCCGGCCCGCGTGCTGCCGATCCGGTCGCGGGCCAGCAGGTAGACCGGGACCGCGCCCGACGCTGCCGCCACCACCTGCAAGAAAAAGAGGGTGTGCGCCGAAGGCAGGAGGGCATAGAACGGCACGAAGGCCAGCAGCCCCGGCATCCAGTCCATGCCCAGGATCGTGTCGCTGAAGCTGAAGCGCGAGTCGGCCAGCAGGCGGCCCTGGGTGGTGTTCCAGATCGCCTGCTCGAAGTCCACCTGATCGTAGCCCTGGCCGTAGCCTTCGTACTTGTAATAAGCCAGGGCGAAGAAAACGATCACGTAGATGACGATCAGGCCCAGCAGGAGCCAGCGGGCGTTGCGCTCGATCCACGGTGCCCGGACCTGCACACCCGCCACCTGCGCCATTGGCTGCACCACATTGGCGACGTTCACAACCGCATCCCTATCTCGGTGCCCCCGGCAAGCCCGGCCAGCCCACCGCTGCTTCGATCACGCGGGCGGCGCGCAGCACCGTTGCCTCGTCCCACGGCCTGCCGACCAGTTGCAGCCCCAGCGGCAGCCGATCCGCAGTGAGGCCGACGGGCAGAGTCAGCGCGGGCCAGCCGAGCGTGTTGAACGGCGCGGTAAAGGCGGTCGAGGCCGGGGTGCCGAGCAGCGGTGCGCCGTAGGGCATCGTCGGGGTGCTGAGCAGGTCGATCCGGCTGAACAGCGCGCCGCAGCGGCGGCGGAGGGCCGCCCGGATCTGCTGGGCGCGGATAAAGGCGTCGGGCGCGTAGCCATATCCGGCCAGGATGCGGTGGCGCATGAACTCGCCAAAGTCGTCCAGCCGCGTCTTGAGCATCGGTTCGTGGAATGTCGCCGCCTCCAGTGCCAGGATCGCGCTGTTGACCACCCGCAGGTCTTCCAGTTCGGGCAGGTCGATCTCGATCAGTTCGGCCCCTGCCGCCGAGAGCGCCGCCAGTCCCTTGCGCCAGGCCGTCACCACCTCCGGCGTGCCCAGGTCGCGCCCGGTGCCGTCGTCGCGGACCACCCCGACGCGCAGGCCCTTGACCCCCCCTTCCAGGCGGGAAACCACCGGCACCAGCACCTGCCGGGTGCGCGGGTCGCGTTCGTCGGTGCCCTCCAGCACATCGAGCAAAAGCGCCGCGTCGGTCACGGTGCGGGCCATCGGCCCGGCGTGGTCGAGCGACCAGGCCAGGGTGGTCGCACCATAGAGGCTGACCCGGCCAAAGGTCGGTTTGAAGCCGACGATGCCGCACAGTGACGCCGGAATGCGGATCGAGCCGCCCGTGTCGGTGCCGATGGCGGCAAAGACCAGCCCCGCCGCCACCGCCGCGCCCGATCCGCTGCTGGAGCCGCCGGTGTCGTGTTCGGGGTGCCAGGGGTTGTGCGTCGGGCCGTAGTGGGCGTTGTTCGAGCCGGGGGAGTAGGCGTACTCAGACATGCGGGTCTTGCCGACGATCACCGCCCCAGCCTGTTGCAGCGACTCGACCACGGCGGCGTCGAAGTCAGGCACCCAACGGGCCAGGATCTTCGACCCGGCGGTGGTCACCGTCCCGCGCATCGCCAGCAGGTCTTTGACCGCGACCGGCACGCCGTGCAGCGGGCCTCGGTACGACCCCCGCGCGATCTCCTCCTCGGCTTCTCGCGCCGCGATCCGGGCACGCTCGGCCAGCACCAGTTGGAAGGCGTTCAGCGCCGGGTCCTGAGCGGCAATCGCGGCCAGCGCCTGCTTGGTCAGTTCGACCGGCGACACCGCCCGCGTCTCGATCTGCCGGGCGATCTCGGCCAGCGAGGGCACCCGCTGCTGCGCCGGGGAGTCGGCGGCGACCTCGTTTAGTAAGTCGGGAGAAATCGCGATCCCGTCGGTCGGCTCCTCGCTCAGCGACCCGCTCGTCGGCAAGAGGTCGCCCAGGTCGGCGGTGCCCCCCCAGGCGGCCAGGTAATCGGGCACGCCGTCTGCCGGGAAGCGCGGGGTCATTTGCTCGAACAAGACCACCCGCTGCACGAATCCCTTTTCGACCATCCCGTTTAGATCGGTGTCGGTGAACGGAATCCCGGCCCCGCGCAAGTTGGTCCGCAGCCGATCGACAATATGATCTGGCACCTGTCCTTCGCTCATGGCGATCCTTTCTGTGCGCCCGGCGGGGCTTTCGCCGCCAGGGGCTTCTGCGCCACGCAGACGACCGACAGCCCGAACGGCAAATTATAATGGCGCAAGAGGCTGCTTTCCAGGCGATAATAGGCGGTGAGCGCCGCGTTGATCGGGCGCGGCACCGGCACAAAGTCGGTTTCGGGGGTACTCGGCTCGCTGGTGAAGCCGCGGGTGTAGGCGCGTTCTACCGCCTGGTGGCGCAACCCTTTGATCATCCGCAACGCCGACGCCGGGACCAGGATCGCCAGGTTGCTGTGGCTCACCTTCCGCACCTGGAACCCCGCCTGCTCCACCACCCGGCGCATCGTCCGCGTCGTATAGCGGCGGCGGTGGCCTAGGATATCGTCCCAGTAGCTCCACAATTGCATGTAAGCCGGGACGCTGATCAGCAAGATGCCGCCGGGCCGCATCACCGTGTAGACTTCGCGCAGTGTCGCCAGGTCGTCGTCCACATGCTCGACCACGTCCAGCGCGGTCACGATGTCGAACGAGTCGGGCGCGAACGGCAGGCTCATCGCCTGCACCAGATGGCGGTGGCCCCGCGTGCGGCAAAATTCCAGGGCCTCATTGGCGCTGTCCAGACCGACCGGGGTAGCGTAATGGGCCAGGCTGTCCAGGTTGCGCCCGGTGCCACAGCCCAGGTCGAGCGCCCGCCGGGTGCGCCGCGCCGCCTTTGGCCGGGGCAGGTACTTCTCCAGCAGTTTATAGACAATCAGCCGTTTGCCGACATGCCACCAGTAATCCTGTTCCTTGAGGAACATATCTTCGTACAGGTCGTGCCGCATCATAAGCGTTAGGGGTTAGGGGTTAGTGGTTGGTGGTTAGTGACGAGCGATCATCCGTGATCAGCCGCCCATCGTCCATCGTCCACAGCTAATGGTAGTGAGTGAACACCAGGTCCACCCAGAGCGTGAGTAAATGCCAGGCGGCGGTGGCACCGAGCAGGGCCACAAAAAGAGGGCCTGCCGCCCCGCGCCGGGCCAGCAGCCCCCAGAACGTCCCGGCCCCCAGCGCGACCCACGGGGCCAGCAACAAGGGATAGCGGATACTGTCGCCCACCGTCTGGTCCAGCGCGGCAAAGATCGCTCCCGCCAGCAGCGCCGCGCCGATCCAGGCGGCGACCAGGCGGCGGGCCTCCCGCGCCCGCAGGGCAAGCGGCACCACGCCCAGCCCTGCCGCCCCGCCGAGGGCCAGCGCCCCGCCCCATTGTTGGTCGAGGCGACCCCCGGTGCGGCGCAGCAGCGCCCCGAGATCAAGCGGGGTGCCCGGCCCGCTCCGGTTCAGGATGCCCGCGATCTGGGCGCGCATTTCGGGCAGCCAGTTGACGTAATAGAGCGCGAAGGCCAGCGCCGTCGCCCCGATCAGGGCCGCCAGCACCCAACCGGCGCGTTGCCGGGCCACTCCTGGCCCCATGATCAACGGGAGGATCACCGATAAGCCGCCGATACCCAGGGCGGCGATCAGCATACCATAGTGCCCCAGGAAAGTCAAGGTTAGTCCGCCCAACAGCAGCGCCCACAGCACCCACCCACGCCTGCGCGGCCCCCACCCCACCAGCACGGCCACCCACGGGGCCAGGGTGAAGGCAAACGTCGCCTGGGCGAACAGGTTGCTGTAGGTCGCTTCCGAGAAGTAGATAAAGGCGGCGGGCAGCAGCGCATAGACCCAGGCCACACCGATTGCGGAGTGCGGAGTGCGGCGGGCGGACTGGGCCGCCAGTTGGCGGACGATATAGACGAGGGGGAAGACGGTGGCAGCGTCGAGCAGGGCCACCCCCCAGCGCAGGACCAGCGAGAGATCGGGCACGAGGGCCGTCAGCGGGGCGAGGACGAGGTAGGCGGCGGGGGGATAGGGTACCCTGGTGCCGTCGGGCAATTCACTCGAAAACGACCAGATGCCGTTCAGCACCTTTGTCAACTCGTGCATGTGGAAGGTCAGGTCGCTGCTGAGGAACTGGGGATAGACCAGCCCGCCGAAGCGCAGCACGAACCCCGCCGCGAACGCTGCGGCGATCCAGTGCTGAGTGCTGAGTGCGGAGTGCGGAGTGAGGCGACGGGCAATGGGGATGCCTAGCACGAGCAGGAGATAGGCCCAAAGGAGTAATACCGGGGCTTCGGGGGCCAGGAGGCCCACGGCGGGGCGGGCGGCGGCGATGCCCCAGGCCAGCAGGAGCGACCCAGCCCCACTCACCAGCGCCGCGCCCAACGGGTTCCCCAGCAGGCGAGTCAGCGCGGCATAGAGCAGGGCCAGCGCCGCCGCCCACAGCGCCAGGTGGCCGAGCGGCGGGATCGTCCAGGGGCGCAACCCCTCGCCCACCGGGGCGACCGTCACCCGGTCCACCAGCACCCCCAGGTCGCGGGCATCGCCGGGCGGGCGGAAAGTGGGGCTAGCCAGGGTCAGCACCAGATCGTCGGCGGGAGGGTCGGGGCGATCGACAAAGACGGTGTAGTCTTGCAGGTCGGGCGTCGTTTGCAGGGGGAAGACCTGGCTGCCCACCGTCAGGGTGACGGCGGGCGGGGGCAGGCCGGTCTCCGGCGGGCGGATGCCACCCAGGCGCAGGGTGACGTTGATCGGGCTGTTGCCCAGGCCGGGGATAACGATGCGGCTGCGACCCCCGCTCCAGCGGTAGGTCAGCGGGGGCGTGGCGGTGTTATGCTCTTTGGCGTAGAACGTGGACGGCCCGTTCAACTCCCCGGTGTGTGGGCTGCTGATGAAGGCATCATCTTCTATCCCACCAATGTCCAAAGTGAACGGCGCTTTGACCTGCCAGGCCCCGGTCCACAGGGCGAGGCTGCCCAGCAGGAGGGCATACAGCGGCCAGGCCCGCGCCGCCCGGCCCAGGTCGCGTGCTTCGCCTTTCAGCCAGTTGATCAAGATCGTGGGCATAGGAGCCGATAATTTCACCACGAAGGGCACGAAGGACACGGAGAAATCTCCGTTTCGTGTCCTTCGTGGTGAATTGCCGTCACTTCAGATAGAACATGATGCGCCACCACCAGAGGGCCAGCGCGTTGACGATGAAGGTGCCCAGCACCAGCGGGAGCAAGAGCGATCCCGCCCGGCCCCGCTGGCGGAGCCATTCGAGCAGCGCGCCGCCGCCCAGCGCCACCAGCGGCAAGAGGAACAGCGGATAGCGCACATAGAGGTTCAGGACTAGCCCGACCACGGCATATAGCGCCGCCGCCACCGCCCAGCCGACCGACAGCGTCCGCAGTCGCCGCAGGATGGGCGTGACCGGCCCCGCCGCCAGCAGCCCGCAGACCGCCCAGAGCAGCGGCCATGCTTTATAGTAGGCCCACGCCTCTTTCCAGAAACCCCACAACCCTTCCAGCACCTGCGCCTGGCGGCTGTAGACGTAGTAGGAGTAGATGTCAAGGCTGGCATCGTTCACCGAGCCGCCGACACGGATGCGGAACGCCCCTGCCGCCTGTTGACTCCGCTCCGCCTGAATCGCGGCCAGTTCTGTCAACTCCGGGATGACCCAGTTGACGTAATACACCGCGAAGGCGAGCAGCGCCGCCACAGCGAACGCCCCACCGACCAGCCACCAACTACGCCACGGTCCCACCTGTTTGCGCTGCCACCCCCACAGTCCCAGCGCAATCGCCACGGTCACTGCGGTCAACTGCACGGTGCCGGGGTGCGACAACAGTGCCAGGAACAGCACCGCCACCAGCACCCCCCACACCAGGGGCCGGTGGAGCCGTTCATAACCCACCACCAGCACCGTCACCACCGCCAACGAAGTCCACTGGGCAAATACATTCGCGGTGATGCCCCAAGAGAAGATCACCACCGCCTGCGGGAAGGTGACGAACAGGATCGAGGCCCACAGCCCCACCTTCCCGCTGCCCAACGCCCGCCGCGCCAGGTAGTAAAGGAAGAACAGCGAGGTGGTATCCAGCAGCACCGTAAAGATCCGCACGGCCATGAAGCGGTCGTTCAGCAACCACTGGAACGGGGCAATGAATAGATAGACGGTGGGGAGATAAAACGTCTTGTGGTAGCCCCACTCTGCGGAATAGATGCTGAACAGCAAGTTGCCGTTCATTACGTCAGCCAGGCGGTTGGCGTGGAAGCCCAGGTCGGGGATGAAGATCTCCGGGTGCAGTTGCCCGCCGAGCCGGGCGATAAACGCCGCCGCGAAGATGGTCAGCAGCGCCCGCCGCTCTCCCGCAGGCCAGCCGCTCCCGGCCCAGCGATAAAGCTGCGCCACCACCGGCCCGGCGAGGATGACCAGGGCATAGGTCAGCAGCAGCAACGGCGGCAGCAGGTCGGTGATCACCGTCAGCCAGGGCCGGTCCCAGACGAGGAACGCCGCCGCCGCCAGGCTCCAGCCGGCCCCGCCCAGCACCACCCAGCCCAGCGCCCAACCCAGCCGCAACAACAGGCCCGTGACCAGCAGCGCCGACACCAGCAAGGGCAGCACCTGGCCGATGGGGGGGATAATTCCCTTCTGCGGGGTGTCCAGCGGGGTCACGTCCACGTTGAACAGGCGCACGCCGAGGACGCGGGGATCGGTGGTCGGGGTGAATGGCGTGGTGGTGCGGATCGTCAGGCGCAGGTCGCCGTCGGTCAGGTCGGGATCACGGGTCAGGTTAAGGGTGAAGGTTTTCGGCTCGGGCACCGGGTCAAACGTCGCCACCAGCCGCCCCGGCCCAAACGGGTCCGAGGGATCAACCACACCCCGGCTGAAGACCTGCACCGGGCCGGGCGGTGGGTAGCCCGCCGGACGCGCCCCCGATAGCTCGATCGCGACCTGCACATCCTGCCGCCCGATGCCGGGCAGCTTGACCACCGAATCCGCCCCGGTCCACCGCCAGCGACCATAGCGCTGTACGCTGGGATCGGGCGATTTGAGCGTGTTCGCGTCGCTCTCGGCGGCGTAGATCGCTTCGAGATAGGGCCGGTCGGTGGGGCCGCCGACGGTGATATGGTAACTGGGGCGCGCCTGATAGGCCAGCGCGACCAGCGCCACTGTCGCCAGGGCGACCAGGTAGAGGGCCGGGCTGCTCAACGCCCGCGCCACCGCCCGCCCCTCCCCGATCAGCCAGCCCACCACCGGCACTCGTTCAGCCCTACTGATGGACATAGAGCACCACGAATTCGTTGTGCCAGGCGGCATCGGCGGCGGTGAAGCCGTAGGGGGCCGGGTCCTGCCCGGTGTAGAGGATCGCGGCGTCGGTGCGGGTGCCCGGTGCCCGGCGGGTGACGGGCTGGCCGTAGCTGTAGGCCGGGTCGCCAAATTGTGCGTGATCTCGCAGCCACCAGCCCAGCGCGGCGGTGTACGCCCCGGTCTTGCCTGGATCGGCGGCCTTTTCGGCCAGCGCGAGCGAGGCACCGGGCGGCAAGTGATCCCGCAGGGTCGCCAGCGGGCGCGGGCCGAGGGCATAGACTCGCGTGTCGCCAAAATCTTTGACCAGGGTCAGTTCGCCGGGGTTCAGGCCCGTATTGGGGATGTTGGCCGGGTCGGCCCGCCACAGGAATTCGGTGCGGTAGTCCGGCCCGGTCAGGTTCCCGAACAGGGCCATCACTCGCTGCGTCCCCAACGCCCAGAGCGCGTCGAGGCTGCGCGGGCAGGGGAAGCAGTTCTCCGTCTCCTGTTGCGTGGCGCTGTAGGCGCTGGGACGCAGGGTGTAGTCGCCGTTGATCAGCGGCTGCCAATGGGTCGCCGCATAATAGAGATATTCGTTGTTCATCGCCACGTTCAGCGGCCCGCGCAGCTTGTAGATCATCGGATATTCGACCGTGACCTCTTTCGGCTGCGCGGCCAGCCAGGTGTAGACCGGCGGTGTGTTCGCCCCTGTCGCCAGCGGCAGCATCGGGATCGGCGCGCTCCACACCTCGAGCAAGGCCAGGGCACACAAGACTAACGGGATTGCGTATTGCGTATTGCGTATTGCGTATTGCGTCTTTGGGCGCTGCTTCATGCGCGAGAGAAGATACAGCGTGCCGTAGCCGGACAACACACCCAGACCGAGGGTCCAGACGATGCCAATGCGGGTGACGGCGCGCATACTCTCCACGCCGGGCACCCAGTCATACAGGAAGCGATAGGGCATGGGGATGCCGGTGCTGTTGTCGAAGCCGAGATAGAGCGTGGGGCCGAGCGAGAGGACGAGGCCCGTCAGGGTCAAGAGCAGGTAGAAGCCGACATGGCGAGGGGGGGGGCCCCCCCCCCCCCCCCCCCCCCCGGGGGGGGGGGGGGGGGGGGGGGGGGGGGGGGGGGGGGGGGGGGGGGGTGGTGTTTG
>JBBSAN010000065.1:0-14978 GCA_038252265.1 Chloroflexia bacterium | reverse complement strand
GCATCACGCATCACGCATCACGCATCACGCATCACGCATCACGTCAGCAATTCGTCCGGCATCCGGATTTCCAGGCCGGTACGGGTGTAGAAGTCGTCCAGCAGGGTGCGCAGGGCGTCGGTGGCGGGGGGCACATGGAGAAACTCGACCGGGTTATCGGGGCCACCAGCCAGTTCGACGCGCAGGACGCCGTCCTCCAGGGGGAAGCGGGTGATGGTGTAGCCGGTGCCGCGCAAGGCCCGGCTGCCGTCACGGAGCAGTCCGGTTTCGCGCAGGGCTTCGCGGGCGGCGGCGGCCAGGCGGCGGGTCGCGGCCCCCCAGGCGGTATCCACGTGGGCAAAGCCCAGGGGATCCCCGGCGCGGTCCCATTCGAGGCGACGCAGGCGGGTCGTTTCTTCTTCGTGAATCAGCGGTTCGAGTTGTTGGCGGAGATCAGTCATAGTGGGGCCGTATAGAGCAAGGGGCGTGCCTGCGAAAATCGCGAGGTTGTGCCTGTTGCGTTGTGCCCAGGCACGTGCTATACTATAGGCCGAGGAACGTTCTCCTCCTGAGGACCATCACCCGGTATCCTCGTTGTTCCCGCTCTCTCCTCATCGATCGCCATCCAGGTGCCGCATCGCGGCGGGGTCCGCACCGCAGCCCATTGTTGGTCAAGGAGCCGGGAAAATGAGCCAGCGTATCGAGTCCACCCTGCGGATTATGGCCCCGCGCGAGGAAGTATGGAGCCTGTTGCACAATCCCGCCCGGCGGGCCGAGTGGGATGTGGGCGTGCTGGACGTAGCAATGTTGACCCCTCTGCCCCAACGACGCGGCACCCGCACCCGCGTGACGTTCCAAGGGGGGCTGGGCCATCACCCCTGGTGGGAACTGGAAATGCTGGCCTGGAGTCCGCCGGAGCGGATGGCCTTCCAGGCGACTCGCTTCAACCGAGGGGCGCTCCTGCACAGCGTCGGGGGCAGTTCGCATTTGCACGATAACGGGGACGGCACCTCCAATTGGACGCTGGTCTTGAATATCGCCTGTCGCGGGGGCATTCTTGCCCCGTTGCTGGAGCGCTTGCACGCGCGGGGGACCTACACCCGCCGGGTGGCCCAGAGCCAGCAGAATTTGAAACGGCTGATCGAGGCCGAATATGTGCCGCCGCCCGTCGCGGCTCCGGCCCGCCCGCCGCTCCTCGCCGGGCGCTGGTAGCCCCAACCCGCCGCGCACCGCCGCGCCGCCTGTGACACATCCAACCGCCGTGCTGCCTACGTAGTAAGAGTACACATGGATGCCCATCGTGTGCTATAAAGAAGGCGACACTCTGGCCGCTGCCAGGGTGCCGCCGAACAGGCGACGGATCTCAGACCGGGGCCAGCCGGTCCGCGCCCTTATCCGATCTGACCCCCGAGGAGCACGCTTATGGCAATGTTGTTCGATATGTTTGGGAAGAAAAAGAGCCGCTATTCCGAAGAGGAAATCAAGCGGCGGCTTCCGCCCGGCCAGTCGTTGACCGAGAAGTGGCCGGTGCTGCACTATGGCGCGGTGTCGCGCCGCCAGCCCGCCAACTGGGACTTCCGCGTCTGGGGCCTGGTCGAGAACCCCTTGAAGTGGAACTATAACGAGTTTCTGGCCCTGGCCCAGACGACGATGACAGCAGATATCCACTGTGTCACCCGCTGGAGCCGCTTCGACACGACCTTCGAGGGTGTGCCGATGAAGGCGGTGCTCGACCTCGTGCGACCCAAGCCGGAGGCGCGCTTTGTCATGGTCCACGCCGACAACGGCTTCACCACCAACGTGCCGCTGGCCGACTTGCAGTTGCCCAATATCATGTTTGCCAACCGCGCCGACGGCGACGACCTGGAACCGGAGCACGGCTGGCCGATGCGGCTGGTGGTGCCCCACCTCTATTTCTGGAAGAGCGCCAAGTGGGTGCGCGGCATGGAATTCCTGGCCGAGGATGCGCCCGGCTTCTGGGAGGACGCGGGCTACCACATGCGCGGCGACCCCTGGAAAGAGGAGCGCTACGGCTGGTAGTGGGATGCACCACGAAGGGCACGAAGGGCACGAAGCAGATCAAGCTTCGTGCCCTTCGTGTTCTTCGTGGTGAATTCTCTAGCGGCTCCAGGACAGGCCGGAGGTTGCATCGAGGGTGGCGTTGCTGGTGACTTGCTGGGGGCTGCCCGCGGTGACGGTCGCGCCGGTGGTGATGTCGAGGGTGTAGAGGTCAAACGTGCCGTCATGCTCGGCAATAAAGGCGATCTGGCTGCCGCCGGGTGCCCAGACCGGGCTGCGGGCGCTGCCGCCGTTGGTCAGGCGCACCGGATCGTGGCCTCGGTCGGCGGGCACCACCCACAGGTTGTTGGCGCGGCCCTCGCGGGCGGTGTAGGCGATCCACTGCCCATCGGGTGACCAGGCCGGGTCGTAGGCACCGTCGGGCGGGGCGGCGATCTCGCGCCACTCGCTCGCGTTCAGGCTGTAGCTCCAGACCTGGGCACGCCCGGTAGAATACGTGGTTGCGGCGATCTCGGTCCCATCGGGCGACCAGACCGGGCGCTCGATCCCGCCGTCGAGTTGCACCAGCCGTCGGCGGTTCTCCCCATCGCCGTTCGCTACCCACACCGCCAGTTCCGGTGTGCCCGAGTCGGACAGGAAGGCCAGGCGATTGCCGTCTGCCGACCACGCCGGTTGCAAGACCCACAGTGACCGCTCGGCATAGGCCTGGGTGCCGACTTCGCTGTTCGGGCCGGGGCGGTTGTTGGTGACGGGCCGCGCCGGGCCGCCGTTCGTGGGTGCCAGGTAGAGGTCAGACCAGCCGATGGGATCCACGCGGGCGAACGCGATCTGGGTCCCGTCGGGCGATAGGGCGGGGCCGGTGTCATGGTCGTTGGTGGTCAGGCGGCTGGCCTTGCCGTCGCTCCAGACGTAGATGCTGCCTCGGCTGGCGTAGGCGATGCGCCCATCCACGCGGGGAGCCAGCCCTGCCGATAATGGCGCGCCGGGGGCGCGGCTGCCCCAGGCCAGCCCGGCGACCAGCACCAGCGCGGCCAGGCCCAGCAACCCAATCAGTGTTCGCAACAGGCGGCTCCTCTGCTCATAGCGTTTGTCCCCCCTATTATACTGCCTGCCGCGCCGGGCTGCCAGCGGGCGCGTTCGCCCGCCTGTATAGGTTAATGTTCAGTCCGCTTGTTGACGTCACGGCTGGTGCAAAGTCCCCCCCGGTCATCCTGAGCGCAGCGAAGGAGCTTCGGGGCGGTCCGTGGTGCGGAGGCGACGATCCCGATCTTCCCTGACGACTGTGTGGCCCCACCAAGATCCTTCGCTGCGCTCAGGATGATAGCGGTGGACTTTGCAACAGCCGTGTTTGCATCAGCCGTGTTGTTGACGTGAACCCGGCACCATATTATAATGACGATATGTTAGTATCTGACTTTGCCCAATCAAATTATACTGCGGGCGAGGTGGCTCGAATCCCCTGGCGACAGGTGGCGGCAGCGATCACCGACATGCTTGCCGTGGTGGACGCAGACGGGCATACCGTGTTCTTCAACACGCCGCTGGAACAGGCCCTGGCCCGCCCGCTGCGACCCGACGCCGGCGCGGAAGAGCATTCGTCGGTCTACGGCCTGTATCGCCTGGATGGCACGCTCTACCCGCCGGACAAACTGCCGGTGGCCCGCGCCTGGCGCGAAGGTGTGACCGTGGCCGATGTGGATGTGGTGTTCCGCCGGCCTGATGGCACCCAGGTGATCACCCGCTGGAACGCGGCCCCCCTGCGGGATGATACCGGAGCGGTGGTCGGGGCGGTGGGTACCGGGCGCGATGTGACCGAGCAGACCCTCGCGCGCCACTGGCTCCAGGCCTCCGAACGGCGCGCCCTTTTGCTGGCCGAACTGGGCACTCACTTTTCGGCCAGCCTGGATCTGCGCGAGGTGCTGCGCCGGGTGGCGCGCAGCACCGTCGGGGGGCTGGGCGATTGGTGCCTCATTGATCTGGTGGACGACAGCAACCCGGCGCAACTGCGCATGATGGCGGTGTATCATGACGATCTGGAACGACTGCAACAGTTACAGCGCCTGCGCCGCCGTTACACCGTATCCACCACAAGCGGGCTGGCCGGGCAGGTGCTGACCAGCCGGGAGCCACTCTGGATTCATCAGGTGACGACGGATCTGATCGAAGCGGTGGCGACCCCGGTCGAGACGGGCATGACCGCGCTGATGCAACCGACCGCCCTATTGATGCTGCCGCTGATCGGACAGGAGCGGGTGTTAGGCTTGATGACCATTGCGCAGGCCGACCCGGCCCGGCCCGAGGGCTTCAGAGAAGACGAATATGCCCTGGCGCAGGAGGTGGCGAGCCGGGCGGCGTTGGCGATTGAGAATGCCCAGCTTTATGACCGCGCCCGTCGCCAGGTGGACCGGCTGACGGCCCTCAGCACCGTCGCCCTGGCCCTGAGCAGCTCGCTGGTGCTGACCGAGAGCGGGCCGCCCGCCCTGGCGGCGCTGATGGCGGCCAGCCGCACCGAAATGGCCGCGCTCTATGTGCTGGACGCGACGGCGCACGACCTGCGCCTGGTGGCGGCGCGCGGCTTTGCGGATGCCGAGTCTGCCGCGCCCCCCGAACTCAGCCAGGGGGGGGATTCGTTGGCGCGCCGGGTGCTTGCCCCCCGCCGGGCGGTCTACAGTGGCGACGGCACGACCCACCTACCGGGCGCTCTGCGCGCGCGGCTGCGGGAATGGGGCGCGCGGGGCTTCGTCAGTCTGCCGATCATCAGCCGGGGCGAGGCGATCGGCAGCCTGGTCTTGCTCGACCGGGCGTATCGCCGCTTCAGTGGCGCGGATCTGACCTTCCTGGAGTCGGCAGCCAACCAGATCGCCCTGTCGATCGAAAATGCGCGCCTGTACGAACATACCCGCGAATTGTTGGAAGAAGTGGAGCGGTCCAACCAGCTTAAGGACGAGTTTATCTCCATCGCCTCGCATGAGCTACGGACCCCCCTGACCGCCGTGCGCGGTTATTCGGAGATGCTCTTGCGCCGGGTGCGTGCCCACCCGGAGCGTGAGGCCGATGTGAAGGCCCTGGAAACGATCTACAGCCAGGTGGACCGCATGAACCGGCTGATCAGCGACCTGCTGGACATGTCGCGCATCACCGGTGGGCATCTGGAATTACGCCCGCAGCGGATCGATCTGGTGGCGCTGGTTCGGCGCGTGGTCGAGCAGCAACAACCGTTGACTTTGCAGCATCACTTCCACTTCAGCGCCGATCCCCCGGCCATTCCGGCCCTGGTGGATGGGGTGCGACTGGAACAGGTCGTGCTCAACCTCTTGAACAACGCGGTGAAATACAGCCCGAAGGGCGGGCCGGTGGCGATTGCCGTCACCGCCGAGGGTGCGCCGGATGTAGGCCGCGTGCGGATCACTGTGCAAGATGAGGGTATCGGTGTGCCGCCGGAGAGCGTGCCCCACCTGTTCACCCGCTTCTACCGGGCCGACAACGCGCTCCAGGCCCGCAGCAGCGGCCTCGGCATCGGCCTCTATGTCAGCCACCAACTGGTGCGCGCCCACGGTGGCGAGATCCGCGTCGCCAGCACTCCCGGCCAGGGCAGCACCTTTACCGTCGATCTCCCCTGGCGCGTGACCCCGGTGAGCAGCTAACCCTTCCGCCTTTTTATCCTGCGTAGTGCGCCCATCCGCATGTATCACCCCGGTTGTCATCCTGAGCGCAGCGAAGGATCTTGTTGGGTGCCCAGATCGGTGGGGAAGATCCCAGCACTTGCCTCCGCACCTTTGACCGCCGAGAAGATCCTTCGCTGCGCTCAGCTTCACTTTGTACAATTTTCGAGCGGCGAATCGTGCCTGTGGATCGGATGATTTGCGGGCAGTTGGAATAATTTACACCCTGGTTGCGGGGGCGGCGTGTAAAATAAACGGCAATTGGGAGCCTCGGCGGAGGCCGCCAGGCACGAAATGCGGGCGGACCCCGCCGAGCGCCATTGTAAAATTGTACAAAGTGAAGCTCAGGATGACAACCGGGGTAGGCACAGGGAAATATGTAATCCCCGGCAGGATTATCAATTGGCAGCGCCGCTCAAATTCGGTAGCCGTGTTGGTGGGATCGGCGGCGTTACCCGGCGGCGGCCAGGCCCCCGGCGGCGCGGCGGGCTTCGCGGTACTGGTAGAGGCGGTAGAGGATGGGATTGTAGACGAAATCCCAGCCGCCGGTGTAGGTTACTTCGCGGCCTGAGAAGCCCTGCTTGAAGCGGTAGACGCCCCACAAGCCCTGGCGCACGTTGGGGTTGTCGCCGTCGGGGGCGGCGGCTTCGGGGTGGTCGGGGATGCCCCAGAAGTCGTAGGTGCGGCAGCCCTGCGCCCGCGCCCAGCGGCTCGCCTCCCACTGGAGCAGGGAGTTCGGCATATGCTCGCGCCCGGTGTCGCTGGACGCGCCGTAGAGGTAGATCGCTTCTCCGGCGAAGGCGAAGATCATCAGGCCGCC
The DNA here is from genome assembly GCA_038252265.1 of Chloroflexia bacterium. Classification (GTDB taxonomy): domain Bacteria; phylum Chloroflexota; class Chloroflexia; order QHBQ01; family JAICKM01; genus JBBSAN01. Next base: position 8,498 of record JBBSAN010000065.1, on the reverse strand, counting down.
GATGGGCTGGGTGCCGTGATCGGGATGGGTCGCCAGGAGCAGGGTGACGGCGGGCGCGCCAAGGCCATGCGCCCCGGTGAACTGTCGCCAGGCGTCGCGGTAGTAGTCGAACGGGCGGACAACGAACTCGTCGCGGTCGCCGGTCACCTCCATCATCGCGTGGAAGGCTCGTAGCTCATCCTCACCCGTCGCCGCATGGACCTGCACGCCGCGCCGTCCGGCCAGGCGGATGTTGTAGCGCGTCTTTGGCTTCATCCGCCCCAGGAGATCCTCTTCGCTGCCGTCCAGGTCGAGCAGGATGCTGCTGAGCGGCTGGATATGGCTGGCGGGGCGGAACCCAGCAGACTGCCACTCGGCGGTCAGCGCCGGGCTGGCCGGGAGGTTCGGCTCGATCTTGCAGAAGATGACGTGCTGGCGGCGGCAAACCCGGTGCAGCCCCCCCCACAGCGCCCCCAGCACGCGCGGGGCCGTCGTCAGCGCGTCGGCCACCGGTCCACGCGGCACATAGGCCACCTTGAACGGCACGCGGGGGAACGGCTGGCGCAATAACACCTGCACCCCTGCCAGGATGGCGGTGCCGGGGGGCGTATCGGCCCGCTCCACGACGATCCGCCGCGCCTGCCAGCCCCACTCCGCCTTGAACGCGCCCCATTCCGCCGACTGGAGCAGGTGCCCGGTCGGGGCGGCTCCGGCAAAGGCGTTCCACGCCGCTTGCTCGTCGGGGCGCAGCAAGCGCACGCGCAATCCGGGCAACGGTGGATTTTGGATTTTGGATTTTGGATTTTGGATGGTGAAACCTCTGGTGGGGATGATTAGCAGACGGACCCCTGACCCCTGACCCCTGACCCCTGACCCCTGATCCCTACATCATCGAACTGATCACATGACCCAGGCGCTTGATGCCTTCTTCGATCTGGTCGGTGGTGGGGAGGCTGAAGGCCAGGCGCATGGTGTTGCGGCCCTGGCCGGGGGTGGGGAAGCAGCGTTCGCCGGGCAAGAAATCAATGCCCTCCTCGCGGATGCGGGGCAGGATGTCGGCTGCGTTCATGTTCGGCGGCAGAGTCACCCAGATAAAGAAGCCGCCGCCCGGCTCGGTCCATTGCACGCCGGGGGGGAAATACCATTTGAGCGAGCGCAGCATCACGTCGCGCTTCTGCCGGTAGAGAGTGACCAGATCGGTGATGTGCGGCCCCAGCGCCCCGGCCATCATATAGGCGGCGGTGACATAGGAGGAGAAAGGGCTGGTGCCGCCGTCCTCCTTGAAGGTGGTCAACTGGGCCAGCACGTCGGGCGGCCCCAGTACCCAGCCCAGGCGCAGCCCGGCCCCGAGGATCTTGGAGAAGGTGCCGGTGCGGACCACCCGGCCATCGCCGTCCAGCGCCAGCAGCGAGGGCGGCACCGGCCCGTTGTAGGTCAGGTCGCGGTAGGCGTCGTCCTCGATGACCAGCAGATCGTGTTGCGCGGCCAGATCGAGCAGGGCGTTGCGCTGGTCGGTGGACTGGGTTAACCCCATGGGGTTCTGGAACGTCGGGATGGTGTAGAGGAATTTGGGCTGCACACCCCGTGCGTCGAGATCGGCCAGGGTCGCTTCGGCGGCGGCCAGATCCAGCCCATCGGCGGCGAACGGGATCGGCAGGATCTCGGCTCCGGCGCGGCGGAACAGCGCCAGCGCGCCCGGCCAGGTAGGCGCTTCGGTCAGGATCACGTCGCCGGGATCGATCAGCAGGTGGCCTAGCAGGCCGAGGCCCTGCGCCGAGCCGTTGGTGATCAGCACGTTCTCCGGCCCCAGCGCCAGGCTCTCGTCGTGGTTCAGCTTTTCCAGCAGCGCCTCGATCAGCCGGGGTTGCCCCTGGGGCGGGCCATATTGCAAGGCACGGTCGCTGTGCTCGCGCAACACGAGGTCGGTTGCGGCGGCCAGTTCCTGGCTGGGGAAGCTGGGTGCATCGGGCAGCCCGAAGGCAAAGCTGATCACTGCGCGGGACGCGCCGCTGCTCCAGCGGGGCACATCCTTGACCAGGCGGCCCCAATGGGGTTGAAAGGCGGGTTGGGCTTCTGAGTCTTCCGATGAAAGAGGGGGGTTGATCACGATTTGGTTGTCCTGGCTAGGTAGCATAGGTGGTGGGACGGGGCGCAGCAATCCTATACGCCCCGCCCCGGTGTTCAGATTAACGCGAGGGGGTCTACCGCGTAGCGCAACTCGTTCAGCGCTTCGTCGGCGGCTTCCGCGATGGCCGGTTCGTCACTGCTCTTTTCGTTGATCAGCGCCACGGCAGCCTGGCGCCCGCCTAACTGGCCCAGCGCCCAGATCGCCGCCAGGTGGACTTCGGTATCGTCGTCGTCCAGCAGCGCCACCAGCGCCAGCACATTCCGCTCGTCGCCCATTACGCCTAAGGCGCGGGCGGCTTCGTAGCGCCGGGCTGCTGTGGGGTTGGCTAGTTCTTGTAGCAGGATCGGGATCCACTGCGGGTCCATGTTGCGCCCCATGGCGTGGATAGCGCTGATCGGCAGCGGGCCCGACCCCTCGTAGGCCCGCCGGATCTCGGCGGTGACGTCGGGATCATCCTCGAAGTAGCCCAGCGCCTCAACGGCGCGGCGGCGTACCTCGGCATCTTCCCCGGCGTTACGCACCACCGCCAGCAGCGCCGTGCGCAACCGGGTCGGGCGGTCGCCCTGGAGCTTGCCCACTTCGGCCAGGTAGCTGAAGCGGGCCAGGGCGATGGCTGTGGCCGCGCGAACGGCAGGCACCGGGTCGTCGGTCAGCATCTCCAGCAGGCGGGTGAGCAGGGGCGGGCTTTCGTCTTCCCATAGCCCATCAATGGCGGCGAGGCGGACCTCGCTGTCGGTGTCGCCCAGCAACACCTGGAAGGCCTGGCGAAAGTCCAGTTCGATATTGTCTTCGGCCAGATCGCCCAGGACATGGGCGATCCGGCGGCGATTGTCCAGAGTAACGGTCGGCCACCCCTCGCGTAGGGTATTGCGCTCCTCCCGGCTGATATCCGAGAGGAAGGTGAGGCTTTTGACGGTGGGGTGATCGTTTGCGGCTAGCGCGTGTAGTTTTTCGGTAAAATCCATGTCTATTCTAAAGAAATCGCGCCTGCCGGGGCATGTGGGCGTGCCTCGGCAGACGACGATGGTCCAATATTAGCGCTTGGTTGGGTCGTAGAAGTAAGCGCCCTCGTTCTCGGGGTCCGGGTACAGGTAAGGGTGCCCGGCCTCCAGCACGACGCGCACCGCTCCGATGGAGAACGGTCGTTCCAGGTTGACCACCGGCAGCAGGTCGTCCAGGTTGGCCCACCAGCGTTCGGTGTCGTCAATGTGTTCGCCCACCAGTTCAAAGGTGTTTGCCACCACCGACTCGCTCTTCTTGCGTTCGGCTTCGTCCATCCGCTTGTGGTTGTTCAAACGGGGGAAGCGCGTATCGCTGAGCAAGGCGCTGGGGTCCACCTCGGCATAGTAGGTAGTCGGTTGGAAGGCGAAGCGGCTGCGGCGTTCGTCGAACTGGAGCAGGCGCGCTTCCTGGGCGGCGGTGCGCTCGAAGCGCAGGGTGAACACGTCCTCTTGCTCGCTCGGCTCGATGCTGAACTTCGCCCCAGGCACCATGTTCTCCTGGAAGAAGACATCTAGCCCGACCAGATAGCCGCCCCGGTTGCCGGTGGGGAAGCGTAACTCGACCGGGAACGCCTGGAAGAGGATCGGCACTTCGACGCGCAGCAACACGGCGCGCTGATCTTCGAGCAGCGGCTTGGGGAAGAGCGCCCGCGCCACCCCATCGTAGGGCAAGAGGCCGTTCTCGTATTCGTAGTAGGTGAGCGTGTGCTCCAGGCGGGCCGGGGCGGGAGTCGGCAGGGCCGGTTCCAGCGCCTGGATCGCCGCGTCTTCCAGGTGGCGGTAGTCCTGGCCCAGTTCGCTCGGCTTGCGCTTGGGCGCGCTCACCGGTGACGCTCCGGCCACGATCCACAGCCGGTCCCCGGCCACCCCGACGAACTCGAAATCTTTCTTCTCTTTGTGCATCCGGTAGTTCAGCGAGAAGCGGAGCCGCGCATAGTCGGGATCGTTCTCGCGCCGGTTGAGGATGTCGGTCATAAAGGCGTTGTCGGCCAGCGCCTCTTGCGTTTCGATCAGATAGTCCTTGATGCGGCGGAAGTCGCCTTTGCTGAAGCGCTCTACCTGATCTTCGACAAACCATTCACCCGCGAACTCGACCAGCCGGAAATCGTCGCGCAGGGCGTGATCGACCATGTCGCCCAGGATTACGCCGTAATCGGCCAGCAGATCGTCCACCGGGCGCGATAGGTCAATGGTCTGCGGGCCATAGGGCGTATTGAGCGTGTACTCGATCGGGCGGATTGGCGCTGCCGGAGCGGGCGGCGCGGGCGGCACCACCGGGGCCGGTGGAGCGACCGGCGGCGCGGCAGGCGGCACAACCGGGGTTGGCAGTGCTTCGACCACGGGTTCGGCCACCGCTTCGATGGGCGCGGGCGCGGGTGTGACCGCCGGCTCCATGATCGCCGGGGCGGGCGGCGCTTCGACCACGGCGGCTTCCGCCGCCACAGCTTCCAACGGCGCGATGATATCGCCCAGCGAGAGCAGATCCAGCTCTTCTTCGTCCACCAGCGGTTCGTCAGTTACCGGGGCGGGCGGGGGCGCACTCATCGGCGAGGTCGCAATCGGTGGGCGCACCGGTGGCAGCACCTGCGGCGGGGCGTTGTACGGCATCGGCGGCAGGCCGGGGCGGGTGGGCAGCCGGGCCGGGCCGACGGCGGCTTCGGCAGCCGGTTCCATGAAGATGGTGAAGTTTTCGGCGCGGGCGGCGGCGCGGGCCATCCACCCCTCGGTCATATTGCGCGACTCCTGGGTGCTGACCGCCGTCGCGTCGGGGTTCAGCCGCTGGGTCAGCATGTGCCGCCCGTCGTCGCCGCCGTAGGGATGGCGGCCACTCTTGGTCGTGGCAACCGTCACCACACCCTCGGCCTCCTGGCGGGCGAAGAACTCGGCGTTCGCGGCCAGCGCTGCCTGCACCTGCTTGGTCAGCTTGGCCGCATCGCCGGGAGTGGTCCGGCGCAGGCCCGCCACGATCCGGTCCAGCGGCATGGTGATCGCGCGATCGGCGGCATACAACATCACTTGCGGCTGGCGACGCATCAGTTCGTGGATCCGCGCAGCCAGCGTCTGTTCGTCCGGGCTACCGGCAAAGGTAATGCCGGACGGGTTCGCAACAGCGGCTTTTTCCATTAACAACAAGGCTCCTCTGTATTGGTCTTAACTATCACCAGCGCCGGTCTTAACGGCCCCGCAGCAGTTCCTGGCGCAAGCGGTCCAGATAGTGACGCGCCAACGCCTCCGCCGTTTGCGGGCGGCCCGTGCGGCGCAACCATTCGATCAAGCGGTCAATATCCATCGGGCGGATTTTTAATTCTTCGTCCAAACGACCGTCCCTCCCTATTTATACAGTTCCATAAGTGGCACCATGCGGCAGAGCATAGATCGTGCTCGTTTTCCGAACACGGCGCATCGGGCCATGCTAATTGTACACTACTTGGGGGGTCCGGCGCAACTTTTACGTGCACACGGAAGTAGTTAGAAATCAGAAATCAGAAATCAGAAGTCAGAGGAGTGGGGTATTAGCCGCAGTCATGACGGACGTGGCGACATCAGGAGGCGTGCCAGCCCGTCCGAGGCTGATTTCCTTTTACTCCGCGCCGGTGGCGATGGGGCGGGCAGGGTCGGTGATCCACTCGCTCCACGACCCGGCGTAGAGTCGCCCCTGGCCTAACCCGGCGTGCGCCAGGGCGATCAGGTTGTGGGCGGCGGTGACGCCGGAGCCGCAATAAAACACACTCTGTTCGGCGGGTACGTCACCCAGGAGCGCCCGAAAGCGTGCCCGCAGCGCGTCGGGAGGCAGGAAGCGGCCCGAGGCGTCGAGGTTCTCAACATAGGGGGCGGAGTGTGCGCCGGGGATGTGCCCGGCCACCGGGTCAATCGTTTCGTTCTCGCCCCGGTAGCGGTCGGCGTTGCGCGAATCGAACAGGCGATAGCGCGGGTCAGTGCGGAGCCGCTCGACCTCGGCCACGCTCTGCAACAGTTCGGGATGCAGGTGCGGGGTGAAGCGGCGGGCGGGCCGGGTTTCCTCCCCGACGGCGACCGGATAGCCTGCTTCCTGCCACGCGGGCCAGCCGCCGTCCAGCACGGCCACTGCCGGGTGCCCCAGCCATTGGAGCATCCACCACAGCCGCGCCGCCATCGCCCCACCGCTGTCATCGTAGACGATCACCTGCACGTCGGCATCCACGCCCCAGCGGGACAACTGCTCCGCGAAACCGTCAGGGGCGGGCAGGGGGTGCCTCGCGGTCTGGCCGGGGATGATGAGGCCCGCCAGATCGCGTTTCACATGGGCATAGACCGCGCCGGGGATATGCGCTTGCCGGTAATCGCGTTCACCCCGCGCTTCATCATTCAGTACGTAACGGCAATCAAAAACCGCCCAGGCGGGATCGCCCAGGTGGGGCCGGAGATCGGCGGGGGAGATGATGGTGGTATAGGGCATGATTGCACCTCAGAGGGGGTCTAGGTACGATCCTGCGGGTGTTCGACGGCGTCTTTGGCCTGGCTGAAGGTGTTGATGAACGTATCCACCCCTTCGAGCCGCTTGGGACTCCAGCCGGAGAGGCTGATCACGATCAGGGGCCGCCCGCCGACCGAGAGGAAGAGGCTCTTCTTGATCCAGAAGAAGTAGGTGCTGAGCAGCACGCCGCCGATGGCGGCAAAGCCGAGCGCCAGCAGCCACATGGGGATCTGGATGGCGCTGCCCACGCTGAAGGCAACCTGGTTCTGGGTGAGCATGACAAAGGCGGTGATGGCGGCCAGCGCCAGGAACAGGATGGCCCCAAAGAGCGACCAGCCCGACGCCCGCTCGGTCAGCGTGCCGACGGCGTCCACATCGCGCAGGAAGGCGGCGCGGAGGATGCTGGGGGCGTAGAGCAGCACCCGTTTGTTGGTCAGGTAGAGCGCGCCGATCTGGGTGATGACCTCTTCGTTGGGCAGCAGCACCATCGCGCCTGCCGTGGTCGAGGCCGCAGGCTTGGCCCCGGTGGCCGGGGCGACGATCGGCGGGGGGGCGGGGGCGCTGGTCCAGACAGTGGGAGCATCCAGCGCCACCGGGGTGACCAGCACTGCCGGTTCGGGCGGCGCAACCGGCTCCGGCAGCACCAGCGGGGGCGCGTCAGCTATGGCAAGCGGGGCGGGCAGAGCCTCGTCCATAGGGGGCGCGACAACCGGCTCTGAGGGCACAATTGCTGCTACAGGGAGGGCGGACACCGGCTCCGGTTCGGTGGCAGCCATGTCGAGCGGCATCACGGCGGTTTCGCTACCTACGGCGTGCACCGGCAACGAGGTGACCGGGGCATCCCCGTTCAGGGTGTCAGCGAGGCCGCTCGTGCTGATCGGGCGCACCGATAACACGGCGGGCGGGCTGGCCGCCTCTGGAACACCCGGCCCGTTGGTGAACGCCGGATCGGGCGCGTAGCCCGGCGGCGGCATGTAGCGCGCATAAGCTGCGGGATTGGGCGGAGGTTCGGCGGGTGGTTCCTCGTGGCTTGATCCGCCCTCGCTGCCCATGGTCGGCGCGGTGCCGAGGGCCGGGTCGGGAGTATCGGTGTTGCCTACCGGCTGCCCGCAGCGTGGGCAGGTGACCGCCTCGGCATCAAGCGCATAAAAGCAGTGGGGGCAGTACGCGGGCGCAGGCATACGCGGTGTGACCTTCCTTATCGGGGATACGTAATAAGTGATAGAGTGGCGCGTGGCGTGCCCTCATCTCCACGCATTATACCCGTGGGCCGGAGAACCTGTCAAATGATCGACTCCTCGGAGACGCGGGCGCGGCTCGATGGCCTGCGGGCCCTGTTGCGCCGCCAGATCGCGGCGGGCGGTGGGCGCATCCCCTTTCGGGATTATATGGACGCCGCGCTCTACGCGCCGGGCTATGGCTACTATGCCGTGGGCGCGGTAGTGCTGGGGCGGGGCGGCGATTTCGTGACCAGTCCGGAGGTCCACCCGGCGTTCGGGCGGATGCTGGCCCACTGGCTGGCGCGCATCGACGCGGCGCTCGATCATCCTGCCGTCTTCGATGCGCTGGAGATGGGCGCGGGCAGCGGGCGGCTGGCTGCTGACATCCTGGCCGCGCTCGCCACCGATCACCCCGATCTGTTCGCCCGTGTGCGCTACGGGATCATCGAACGCAGCGCGGGGCTGCGCGCCCGGCAGGCGACGTTGCTGGCCGGGGTGCCGGGGGCCACGGTGGGCTGGTACGACAGCCTGGACGCATTGCCGCCGGGCAGTGTCACCGGGGCGATCTTCAGCAACGAACTGGTGGACGCCTTTCCGGTCCACCGGGTGCTGATGACCGAGGCCGGGGTGCAGGAACTCTATGTGGGCCTGGATGCGGCGGGCGCTTTTTGTGAGGAGGTGGGGTCGCCGTCTACCCCCGAACTGCCCGCCTATTT
>JBBSAN010000064.1:0-14996 GCA_038252265.1 Chloroflexia bacterium | reverse complement strand
GATGATCCGGTAGCCGTGCTGCTGCAAGTATTCGCCTACCTCATGGCTGGGCGAGGCCGGGTTGCTCGACAGCCCGACAATCGCAATCGTCTTCGCCGCCAACCCCCGCTCAATCGCTTCCGGGCTATTGCGCGGCAGCGGCGTCTGTTCAGATGTCATCAGGTTACATACTCCAAAATCCAAAATCGAAAAATCCAAAATCAGAGCAGTTTGGGCCGCTGCACCACCGCGATGACATGCTCCCCCGCGTCGGGCGCGTCCAGGGCGCGTTCGGCGGCGGTCAATGCATCGGCGGCTTTGGTCAGTGCCGAGAGGTCGAGCAGGCTGGCGTCGGTGAACAGGTAGAGCCGGGGGCCCAGGCCGAACGGCCCCTCGCCCTTGCCGTCGCCCAGCGCGATCCGCAACTCGGTGATCACGCAGGAGGGCGGGCCGGTAAAGACCTCCCCGCCGTCGGTTTCCAGGCGCACGATCCCTTGCCGGTCCACCGCGACAATCGGCAGATTCCGCTGCCAGGGCCAGATCCGGCGGGCGGGCGGGCCGAAGACGTAGTAGCTGCCGGTTTTGCCGCTCAGGGCTAGCGCATCGGGTTTGGCCCGCACCCGGCGGGCGGCGATGGCGCGGGCCTCGGCGGCGTCAATGCTGCGCCGGTTGCCCCGCCCGGCCTCCAGCCCCACCGAGCCGATGGCGACGGCGCGGATGCCGCCTTTTTCGGGCACGGCTTCGGTCATCACCTGGATCGAGGCCGGGTCGGCCCCGCTGGCAATCGCCCGCGCTTCCACCAGCCGGGCCAGTCCGGCCACTTCGTCCGGCCCCGCCCCGACCAGCGTCCGTTCGGCCTCCTCGCGCACCATCGCCATCGCCACGCCGATGCTCGAAATGACCTCGGCATGGTCGGCCAGCCGCCAGCCCGCGCCTACCTGGCGGGCCACCGCCGGTCCCAGCGCCGCCGCCCCCCCGCCGCCCCCGACCAGGGTCAGTTCGCGCTTGTCCAGCCGGTACTCGGCCACCAGCGCGTCTACCGCTTCGGCGATCCGCCCTGCCGCCAGATCCAGCATCCGGCGGGCGGCCTCCTCGGCGCTCACGTTCATCGCCTGGCCCAGGGGCGCGAAGGCCAGCAGTGCGGCCTCCTGGCTGGCAGCGGCATAGGCTCCGGCCTCGACCTGCCCCAGTGCATTGGCCGCACAGGTGACGGTCAGCGCCACGCGGGTGCCATCCCTGGTGCAGATGGACACATAGTCGGCGGGGTCGCCCGGCTTGGCCGCGAACAATTCCAGCGTGAGCGGCCCCCGCAGCCGGGCCGGGTCGGTGAAGCAGGCGTAGGCCAGTCCGGCGATGTGCGCGCTGCGCGGCCCCACGTCGGCCAGCTTGCGCCCGCGCAGCCGGGCCATGCTGCCCCCGGCCACCCCCTGCACCCGCACGTCGAGCGAGCGCAGGCTGGTCGGATGGTTCATGATCTGCACATACTTCATCATCGGCTGCCCGCCCTGGATGATGCCCAGGTTGGTGCTGGTGCCGCCCACTTCGAGGAAGATGCCGTCGAGCACCTGGCCGTACAACAACGCCCCGGCCAGACTGGCCGCCGGGCCGGACAGCACGGTCAGGAGGGGCCGGGCGCGCAGTTGGTCCATGCTCATCACCCCGCCATCGCCGCGCATCACCACCAGCGGGGCGCGCACCCCCGCCTCTAATAAGACCCCCTCGACCAGATTGGCGGTCTGCAACATCTTCGGCATGATGCTGGCGTTGATCGCCGCCGTCAGGGTCCGCACTTCCAGGCCATACGCACCGGAAACTTCATGCCCGGCGGTGGCGGGCAGGCCCTCGGCCCGGGCCACTTCTTGCACCAGGCGCTCGTTGGCTTCGTCGTCCACGCTGAACGCCTCGCTGGCGACGATAGCCCCCGCGCCTGCCGCCTTCAGGTCGCGTACCGCCCGTTCCACCTGCTCGCGCACCAGCCCCTCGTCGGTCTGGACAAAGGTGTGGAGGGTGTGGAGGACGCGACCGGGGGCCAGGGGAATATCCCCGATGCGGGTGCGCTTGGCGGCTTCGCGGCGGGTCAGCCCCTCGCCCATGCCGATGATGCCGACCGTGGCCGTGTCGCCCTCCAGCAGGGCGTTGACTGCCTGGGTGGTGCTGTGGGCCACCACGCGGGGCTGGAAGCGGCAGACCATCGGCTGGGCTAGCAGCCGTTCCAGCGCCTGCACCACCCCCAGCGCCACGCCCTGCGGCGCGTCGTGCGTCGTCGGCACGACCACCTGCCCGACCACCTGCAAGGGATTGGTATAGACCGCCACGGCCTTGGTGAAGGTGCCGCCCACGTCCACGCCGATCCGTACCCCGGCGCTGGTGGCGATATCCTGATCGTCTTCCAATAGAGCCTCTTTATTTCACCACGGAGACACGGCGGACACCGAGATTGATCTCCGTGTCCTCCGTGTCTCCGTGGTGAAAACTAAACGTTCCGCGATACCGGCTGGCGTACCGGTGCGGTTTTGTTCCCGGAGACGCGCATGTAGACCCAGCCGCCGAGGTAGACCAGCGTCAGCACAGCTTGTGCCCCCAGCGTTTCCAGCGTGGGGTGGATGCCGGTCAGTTCGGCCAGCAGGCGGGGCAGGCGCGGGACGAGGCCGATCAGCGAGGTGGCGTTGATCAGGCCGATGTCCTGCAATTCGCGCACGGCGTTGCCCAGGAAGGCGACCGAGAGGACCATGATGATCGTTGCCGCCGCGCCCAGGAAGGTCTTGACTGGCAGCTTGCGCCCCAGGCGGAACATCAGGGCCAGGCAGCCGCTGATCGCTACCACGCCCAGTACGAAGCCGAGCAGCACGGCCCATTCGATGCCGGTGCTGACCAGGGTTAACACCTGATAGAACAGCGCCGTTTCCAGCCCCTCGCGGAAGACCGCCGTGAAGCCGAGCATCGCCAGCGCCCCGGTGCTGCCCGCTGTCATCGCCGCCCAGGTGCGCGCTTTGATGAACTCCATCCAGCGCTTGTTGTCGAGCTTACGCAGCAGCCAGAAGCTGACCCAGAACAACGTCACCACGGCGACAATCGAGACAATCGCCTCCAGCACCTCGCGCCCGACCGGGGCCAGGGTGATCAGCGTGTTGATCAGCACCCAGGCGATCGCACTGACCGCGACCCCGCCCGCCACGCCGAGCAGTACCGGGCGCTTCAGCCGCCGCATGTTGCTGGCTTCCAGGTAGGCCAGCACGGCAGCGACCACCAGCGCCGCCTCCAACCCCTCGCGGAAGATGATCGAGAACGAGGTAAGCAGGGCGAACAAGGGCGCGACCACGCCCGGCCCGTTGCCGAGCAGGCGGTCCACTTCGGTCAGCCCATCGCGCACGCTGCGGGACTTGGCCTCGACCTGCTCCGATGGTGCCCCCGCCTGCATCAGCGTGCGCAGGTCGGCAAAGCGGAACTCCATCTCGGCGGTCAGGTCGCCGTCCATCACCCGCAACGGGATTTCGATGTTCTCGAAGTGGTCGAGGTAGGCCGCCCGTGACAGCTTGAAGGCGGCGTCTTTGTCGCCGTGCTGGTAGGCGTACATGGATTGTTGCAGCAGATCGTCTATGGCGGCGATCTCGGCGCTCGCGTTGACCGTGCCAGGATTGGGGGTCTGCGCGGCGGCGTTGTGCGCCGGGACCAGCACCCACAGGCCCAGCAGCGAGACGAGCGATAAGAGGGCGAGTAACCGCTTGGGGATCGTCATGGATGGTTCCTAATTGCTCCCACTCAAAAGTTGTTGCGCCTTGTCCAGCCCGGTATTGATCTGGCCGGCAATCGCCTGGAGGTCGGCAGCCGCTTTGTTCGCCTTGATGCCGTCGCGCAGGTCTTTGAACTGCCCTTCGAGGGTGCCAACCAGGGCGGCGTCTTTCTTCCCCAGCGGGCCTTCCAGCCCCTCGAAGTGGTTCAGGTACGCGCCCGCCGCCGTCTCATACGCGGCGTCGGTCTGGCCTGCCGCGTACTGGGTGAGGGCCGTGGCGACCGCTGTGCGGGTGTCGGCAATCACGGTGGCGAAGCCGGTGGCGGGGGTAGCCCCGGTGAAGGTCGCCAGCGTCGCGTTGATCGTGTCCACATGCGACTCAACGTCACTAGGGGCGACCGGCGGGGTGGCTGGGTCGGTGATGCTGGGGAAGGCCAGGGCGAGTTGCTCGAACTGCTCATCCAGGTCGGGTTGGATCCCCGGCTGGGTGGCCCGCACGATGCCTTGCAAATCGCGGTACTGTTCACTGGCGACCTGGAAATAGCCAAAGGCCGTTTCATACGGCTCATGGTCCACCGGCCCGCCCTGGAGCGACTCGGCGTACTCACTTTCGACTTTCGCCAGCAGATCATGGACTAATTCCGCCCGCCCGGCAGAGGTGTCGAGGGCGGACCCGCCCAGCGCGATCACCCCGGTATCAGCAGCGGTGAGGGCCGCTGTGTGTGCGGCGGTCAGGGCGGTGGCGTCGGTTTGCATTCCGCCTTCTAGCAGCCCGGCGTAGAGGCCCACCGCCTCGGTCAGCCCCCCGGCCAGCGGCTTGGCTGCCGCCGATCCTTGCAATGCCGGAACCAGTTCGCCCTGGATGATCTCGATGTGCTTGAGCGCCGCCGCTTTCTGGCCTGCGCTGCTCAGGCTATCCGCCGCCAGCAGATGGGCACGGACTCCGGCCACCGTCACGGCGTCTTGCATATTCGTTTCGGTGCCGGTCGCGGCCAGGGGCACCACCGGCGATGGCGTGGTGAACGGGATCGCGGTCGGGGGCGGCGGGACCGCTGTGTCGCAGGCGCTTAACGCCCCTGCGGCCACCAGGCAGAACATTAAGCCCAAGAGTTGCTTTTGCATAATATGGTATCAGCGAGCCGCCACGCTGCGCCTGAAAGCAGGCACTAATTAGCCGGGCTTATCCCGGCACGCTAGAGGCTCTAAACCTCCTGTATTAGATGATGCTAATGGCAGTATAGCACAGCCTCTGGGCGCTGTCAATCGTTTTTCGGGGGTTTACACAGGCAAAACTGTTAAAATTGGGTGAAAAATTGGTGAACAGGGAAGCGGGCAGAAACTAGAAATTAGAAATCAGAAATCAGAAGAGTGTCTGTGTGGTCGTGTCCGATACGCTTGCTGCGATTTTGTACTTTCTGTAGGTACTTATGGAAGGCGCGGATTTCTGATTTCTGATTTCTAGTTTCTGAATGCTGCCTGCTCCCGGTGAAACGATGCGCGGGACAGTGGAAGCGCTGCGCCGTTTCTGGTACAATAGAGGGCAGTGTGCCATTCCGCAAAATGTGAGGAGTAGACAGAGCATGGCGTTTGATGCCCAGGGCCGGGGCGGAGCTTCCGGCAATGACGATCTCTACGAAATCTTGGGGCTTAGCCCCGACGCGCCCCCCGATGAGGTGGACGCGGCCTACCATCGCTTGCTGAACGGGTTGACCACCACCAGCGGCACCAACCCGGCAGCGGTGGAGAACCTGCGCCGCCGCCGCATTCGCCTGGCAAATGCCTACGCGGTGCTGGCAGACGAGGAGCAACGGGCGGCCTACGATGCCCGCATGGGCCTGCAAGCCGCCGAAGCCCCGCCCCTCGCCGTCACCGCGCCCACCGCGTCGCCCCCACCGATGGCGATGCCGGAGGTCCATCCCCGCACCGAGGTGCCGCCGGTGCGGATGCCGCAGGTGACCCCGCGCACTGAGGTGCCGCCGATGCCGATGCCGGAGATCCAGCGGCCCGCGCCGGTGCGGGTGCCGCCGAAAGCCAGCACGACGGCTGCGACAGTTTCCACGCCTCTACCAGCGGTGCCCCTCGCTGAACCGGGGGTAAGCAGCGCCGACGCAGCAGCAGTACGCGAGGCTGCCCCGGTGACCCCCCTTGTTGTCGCCCCGGTGGCGGCAGAGACCTTACCGGATGTGGTCGCCCCCCCGGTAGAGGCTGCCGCCCCGGACGTGACCACCCCTCCCGTGGAGGCTGCCGCCGCCGAGGAACCGCCTGAAGCCGCAGCGGCCTGGCTGCCCGACGAGGCGAAGGACGAGGACGCGACACCGGTCGATGATACCCCGGCCCCGTGGGAGCCGCCGACCCTGCCCGCAACTCCCTCGCCCTATCCGACCGTCCGGCCCCGCCCGGCCCCGCAGCGGCCTGCGCCGTCCGCCCCTGCGCCGGCTCCCCGCTCCGGTGGGGGGGTTTCCCTCCCGTCGCGCAAGGTGGCCGAGGCAACCCCGTTGCCGGCCCCCCGGTCGCGCACCGCCATGATCGAGACCCCCACCCGTCCCCTGTCCGATGACGAGGATATGGACGATCAGGGGAGCCGGGTGCGCCCGGCAGCACGCTCAAGCTCGGCTCCGGCACGGCAGCGTGCGCTCACCCCGGCTCCGGTGCGCCGCACCCCGCGCAAGAGCCGGACGAACGTCTGGCAGACGGTGTTCTATGGGGCGATGGCGGTCATTCTGGTGATCGGCACGTTCGCCGGGATCGCCAGTTCGATCATCACGCCGCTAGGGACCACCGCGCCGACTGTGAGCGCACCGACCGACGCCACCCAGGCCGACGCCCAGGCGGATGCCTTGCTGGCGGCGGGCAACTATAGCGCGGCGATCACCCTCTATAACCAGGTGTTGACCAACACCAATGGCAGCGATGCGAAGGCGTTGCTCGGCCTGGCGAAAGCCTACTTCTACAAGACGCCCTCGGAGCCGGATATCGCCCGCGAGTACCTGGCCCGCGTCTTCACCGCTGCCGGGGGGACCAACAGTCCGGAGGGTCAGGAGGCGCTCCAGTTGTTGGGGACGATCGGGCTGCCTAGCTCACCCGGCGCGGGTACCCCCGGCGCAGGCACGCCCGGCACCGGGAGCACACCGGGCACGGGCGGCACGTCGCTCCCGGCGACCACCGGGGCCACCAGCAGCACGCCCCTCCCGGCCACATCTGGGGCCACCGGCGGCACGCCGCTCCCGGCGACGCAACCGGTTCCCGCCACCAGCGCACCTGTCGCGCCGGGCGGTGCGCCCGCCGCAGGCACCTCTAGCCCGAACAAGTAGCCGCCTGCCCGCTGCCTAAACAGACGCCCCGATCCAAAGCTGGATCGGGGCGTCTGTTTGCGAGGATAGCACCGGAGGAGGGCCTTCCGGCAGGATGGCGGCCTTTACGTCTCGAAGGTCACGCCGAGCCGCCCGAACATCAACTGATCGCCGGACTGGAGTGGCATCCGGGTGCGCGGCGGGATGCGCCGCTGGTTGAGCAGCGTGCCGTTCACACTGTTCAGATCCTCCAGATAATACTGCTCGCCGCTGCGGCTGATCAGCGCGTGGCGGCGCGACACCCCCAGTTCCAGCGCCCCGTGGGGGTTCAGGTCCAGGTCGGGGTAGCTGTTGCTCATCGGGTCTTCGCGCCCCACCACCAGATCGTTGCGCGCCGGTAAAGGGATCTCGGCGCGGGTCGAGTTGATCAGCAACCGGGCGGGTGTGACGGTGGGAGGCGCGACCGGCGCAGGAGCGGGTGGGGGCGTCATCACCGGCGGCGCGGCGACCGGCGGCGGACCATAATTGACCCCCGACACCGGCGCACCTGATCCGGTCATGGAAGGCACCGCCCCGGTGCCCATGCCCGCATTGCCGAGCAACGACGAGCCGCAGTTGTCGCAGAATGCCTCGCCGGGGATGACCGGCGCGCCGCATACAGGACAGACCGTGCTCGTGCCCACAGGGGCGGCGTTCGTCCCTGCCGCCGGGTCGGCGTTATACGGTGGATAGACCGGGCTGGCCTGGGGCATCACCCCTTTAATCGGTGCCCCGCAGGCGTCGCAAAACGCCACCCCATCCGGCAATTCATTTCCACAGCGTGGACATCGGATCATGCGTCTCCCCCTTTAGCGAGGTACGAGGTATGAGGTACGAGGTATGAGGTACGAGGTACGAGATACGAAGTGTGAGGTATAAGACTGCCCATAGGCGAATCTGACCTCATACCCCATACCTTAAACCTCATACCTCATACCTCGTACCTTCGTTAGCGGTCCAATCGCACCGTCTTGCCGCTGCTGAAGCGGATCGTTTTGCGCCCTTCGGGCGACATGGTGCGAGCTTTTTGCAGGTTTTCGATTTCTTGTTGCACCGTGTTGGCGAGGTCCACATCGCCCTGGCTGAGCAGGTGGGTGACGGCGCTTTGCAGCTTGCCGGTGGCCCCTTCGATGTTCCCGGCGTCCATGTCTTCCAGGGCGCGGGTTTGCAGCTTGAACGCGGTGACTTTCTCCACCAGGTTCATCACCCGTGGGTCGGGGGGCGGGACCTGGCTGGGGTCGGCGGTGTAGCGCAGCAGTACTTCCGCGCTGACGGTCTGGATGGTCGCGCCGCCCCCCGGCACCTCGTAGCGGGCCGCCATCTGGGCCACCCGGTAGGCCCCCGGCGGGCGGGCGGGCACGATCAGTTCCAGCAAGAGGGTCTGGCCCGCCCCGCGTTCGATCTCGCCCAGCGCGCTGTCTACCTCGCGCTCGCCCGCTGCGGCCCCGCCCAAGCGCCCGATCAGCGGGTAGACCCGGAAGACAGTCCGCAGGGTGACCCCGGCCACCACCCGCACATGGAGCGCGGCCTGCTGCAAGGCGACCGCCTGCATCTGCTGGACGGTGCGCTGGAAGTAGCGCCCGATGTCATCGGGGTCTTGCACGTAGTCGGCGGTGCCCCCGGTGCGGTCGGCAATCGCCTCCATCAGCTTATCGTTCCAGTCGCGCCCGATGCCCAAGGCGACGATGGGGATGCCGAGGCCCGCCGCCGCTTCGGCCTGCCGCTGGCAGCGCTTTTCGCGCTCGGTGATGCCGTCGGTCAGCAAGACCAGGCGGTTGACCTGCCCGCTGCCGCCGCCGCTCGTCGGCATGTGCTTACGTAGTTCGATGATCCCCGCTTCCATCGCCGGGGCCATGTTGGTGCCGCCGTCGGCGTCTATGCGCCGGATCTCGCGCCCTAAAGCGATTTTGCGCTCCGGGGTCACGGCCTGGGCAGGCACCAGCACCTTCATGCGGTTGTTGAAGGCGATCACCGAAAAGGTGTCTTGCGGCCCCAGCAGGTCCAGCACTTCCTGGGTCGCCGCGCGTAACGCCTCGATCTTCTTGCCCTGCATTGACCCGCTACGGTCCAGCACCAGGCTCAGGTTGAGCGGCATGGTGACGGTGGTAGCGTTCTCGGTCGGGCGCAATTCCACCAGGGCGTAGACCAGTTGGTCTGTCGGGAGGCTGGGGATGACCCCTCGCGCCGGGGTCACCCGTAGATCTAATTCACCGGCCATAAGGGGGGTCGGCTCCTTTCATGCGTTTCCATTATACGTGTACGCATTTGGGCCGTCAACGTTACGCGGGGGTTGGTACGAGGGACGAGGGACGAGGGACGAGGGACGAGGGACGAGGGACGAGGGACGAGGGACGAGGTTGAACTTTACACTGTGCGATACGCAATGTTCGACGCTTCTACTCATACCTCATACCTCGTCCCTCGTACCTCCGCCTACTCCACCAGGTTCAGCAGCTCATACGCCGGGACTTCGGCGGCGCGGCCTTTGAGGGCGATGAAGCCGAGGGGGCGCACGGTGAGCCGCTCACGCAGGGCGGGGGCGATGGCGACATACGTCGCTTCGCTGAGGACGACCTGGCCGGGGCGGGCGCTCTCCTGCAAGCGTTTGGCGACGTTGACCGCGTCACCGATGGCGGTGTAGTTCATCAGGTTTTCGGTACCGATGTTGCCGACGACGGCGGGGCCGGTGTGGACCCCCACCCGGAAGCGCAGGTGTTGCTCCGGCGGTTGGGTCAGTTGGAAGGCGCGCAGGCGGCTCTGCATGGCCCAGGCGGCAGCGACGGCCCGCCAGGCGTGGTCGGCCTGGGCACCGGGCGTGTTGAACAGGCCCATCACCGCGTCCCCAATGTATTTGTCCAGCGTGCCCGCGTGCTGCTCGTCCATGATCGCCCGCCCGGCCAGCGAGAGATGGACGTTCAGCAGGTCGATCAGGTCTTCCGGCGGGATGCGCTCCGATAGGGTGGTGTAGCCCTGCACGTCGCCAAAGAGGACGCTGATCTCGCGCAGTTCGCCGCCCAGCCGGGGCGAGTCGGGGGCGGCCACCAGTTGCTCGACCACCGTCGGCGCGATATAGCGTTCCATGCGCCGCCGCTGGGTGATGTCCTCCATAACCATGACCAGACCCAACTGCTCGCCCGTTTCCGCCGTGACCAGGCCCAGGTTGAGCAAAAAGACCACCTGGCCCCGCCCCGGCACCTGCGCGCTGACTTCGTGCCCCAGGATCGGCTCGCCCGTTTCGCGCACCTGCTCGACCAGGGCGGGCACCGCCGAGCTTTCCAGCAGGCCGAACACCTCCGAATAGCGGCGACCGATGGCCTGCTCGGCCTGGAGGCCGAAGATAGCGGCGGCGGCGCGGTTGAAGGTGGCGATCCGCCCGTTCACATCAATCGTCACCACGCTGCTGGCGATGCTGGCGAGTACGTTCGCCAGGTAGCCGAACAGCCGGGCGTTCTCGATGGCGATAGCCGCCTGATTGGTCAGGTTGGAGAGCAGATCCAGATCGCGGGAGCGGAACAATCCGGTTCGCAGCCGGTTATCAACATAGACGACGCCGATCACCTGCCCGCGAATGAGCAGCGGCGCGCAGAGAATGGCCCGCAGGTTGTAGTGCATCACGCTTTCCATGGCCGAGAAGCGCGGGTCGGCCTGGGCGTTGGTGGTCAGCACCGGCTGGCCGCTGATCGCCACCTGATTGACAATGCCCCGGCTGATCAGGAACGAGTCGTCGTCAATCGCCTGGTGATCGATGCCCCGCGCCACGGCCACGGTCAACTCGCCGTTGGTTTCGTCGCGCAACACCACATAGCCCCGCTCGGCTTTGGTCACGGTGATCACCTGATCGATCACCATGTTGAGCACGGCGCGCAGGTCGAGCGTCGAGTTGATCGCCTTGCCCACGTCGTAGAGGGTCCGCAGGTAGGAGGCTTCCTGGCGGCGCGACTCCGCCACCGAGGCAATCGAGTCGAGGGCCAGGGTGGCGGCGGCGGTATGCTGCTGCGCCGTGCGGAGTTGCGCCCCCAGGGCACTGCCCAGCGCCTGGGTATTGCCCCCATCGGTCGCCGGCGGCAGGCGGCGCAACAGCGTCACCAGATCCTCGGTCAACTGGCGCAGCGTGGTCATGTCCTGGTCCAATTGCTGTAGCTCCAGCCGTTGGAGCGCGATCGGGTCGCTCAGGGTCTTTTCATCCATAGGGCGGTCTGCTCTTCCTTGCGCGGCCTCGGGCCGGGTCTTTGCCCCCGTCAGGGCTTGATCTGCGTGAGTAACTCCTCCAACGTCTTGCGCTCGTCGGGATAGAGAATAAGCTGCCGGGCCTGTTGCAGGTCGGCAATCGCTTTCACCGGCTGGCCTTGCGCGGCCTCGACCCGTGCCCGCAACAGGTAGCCCAGGCCGTAGCGGCTGTCCTGGCCGATGCCCGCTTCGATGCTCAACAGCGCCGCGTCATATTGCTTGGCCGCGATGTTCACCGCCGCCTGCCCGAGCAGGGCCAGCCGGTTATAGGGGGCCGCCTTCAGCACCTCGGCAAAATCGGCGGCGGCTTGGTCGGTCTGCCCGGCGCGCAGTTCGATCTCGCCGCGCAAGGCCAGCGCATCGGCGCGGATCGCCGCATCCTGGGCAGACAAGGCCAGGGCGATCTCGGCCAGCGCCGGGGCATCGGCTCCCTGGTAGGCCAGGGCGCGGGCCAGGGAGATATGCACGGCGGGTTCCTGCGGGTTGGTGGTGAGCGCGTGCCGGGCATCCGCCTCGGCTTTGGGATAATCCTCCAGCATCAGATAGATCCCGCTGCGATCCAGGTAATAGCTGTAGTAGTCGGGGGCGATCTGGATCGCCCGGCTGATATCGGTGAGCGCGTGAGCATAATCCAGGTGGTAATAGTAATACACCGCCCGGTAGTATGACGGATCGGGGTTGGTGGTGTCGGCGTTGACCGCCTGGTTGAGATCGGCCAATTGCCCCGCATCGTCGTTCAGTTGCCCCTTGCAGGTGGCCCGGTCCAGATAGAGCTGCGCGGAGGTGGGGCCGATCTCTACGGCGCGGTCTAGATCCGTCAGCGCGTTGGCCGGATCGCCCAACTGGCGCAGGTAGAGCAGCCCGCGCTCGTAATACGCCTCCTGCGATTGCGGGTCGATCTCCACCGCCTTGTTGAACGCGGTAAGCGCCTGGGCCGCCTGGTTGTTGCTGTTGTTGTAGGCCGCATACGCCTTGCCCAACCCTACCCAGAAGGTGGCATCGCCCGGCTGCTGCGTGGTCGCTTTCTGGAAGTCGGCCACGGCTTCGTCAATCTTGGGTGGCGACAGCGCCAGGTATAGCTCGCCGCGACTGGCGTAGATGGTCGGGTCGTCGGGTTGGGCGGTCAGGGCCGTCTGGTAGTCGGCCTCGGCAGCCGCTGTGTCGCCGCGCAGCCCGTTGGCGCGGGCGCGTAAGGTCAATGCCTCCACCGAGGTGGGGTCGGCGGCGTAGGCCGTGTTGGCGTCGGCGTAGGCGCGGGTCCAATCGCCCATCAGCAGGTAGGTTCGGGAGCGGGCCAGCAGCGCAACCAGATCAGCGGGCTGGGCGTTCAGGGCACCGTTCAGCGCGTCGAGGGCAGCCTGATACTGGCCCAGGCCCAATTGTGCTCGCCCGATGCCCAGCAACGCCGCCGTATTGGTCGTGTCCAGGGTCAGCGCCGCCCGGTAGGCTGCCAGCGCCGCCGCATACTTCTTGTCGTCCAGCAGCCCGTCGCCCGCCTGGAGCGCCTCGGCCAGCGTGGCGAAGGTGGGCAGCGCGCCAGTTGTCGGCGGCGTGGTCGGCGCGGTGGGGATCTCGGTTGGCCGGTCGGCAGGGGTATCGGTCGGCGGCGTGGTATCGCCCGGCAGTTCGGTCGCTTCGGTGGTGAGCGCCCCGTCGAGCGGGGTGGGGGCCACCCCTCCGGCAGCAACCGAAGTTGGCGGGGTCGCCCCGGTCAGCGCCGGGGGGGTTGATCCATTCCCCCGGTTGAGGAAGGCCAGGCTGCTCACCGCGACCAGCACCAGCACCGCCACTCCCACCATCAGCGAACAGGAGACCTTGCCGATGGAGAAGGCCGCCTGCGCGCCCGTGCGGGGGGGCAGGGGTGGGGCAGGGATCGTTGGTGTCGCCGTCGTAGCGTCGGCCAGGAGCGCGGTGGCGGGCACCGGGGGCGGGACGGGCGTGGTTTGCGGGGCCGCAGGCTCTGGCGGGGGGACGGGCATCGTCGGCAGGGTGGGGGTGGGCGACCCTGCGGTCCCGGCGGGTTGGGTGTTCCCCGCCGGTGCGCCCGTCATGTCGGCCAGGAGGTGGGTGACCGGGGTGGCGGGGGCCTGGGCGGACAGGTCGGCGGTCTGGGCCACGGCGACGGCCTGCTGGACGGCGCGGACCATCTCCTCGACGGTCTGGTAGCGCTCGTCTGGCTCTTTCGCCATCGCCTTGAGCACCACCCGCTCCAGTGCGTCGGGCACATCGGCCCGAATCGTGTGTGGCAGCGGCAACGGGTCGCTGATATGCTTGATCACCACGGCGAACGGGGTGTCGGCGTCGAACGGCACCCGCCCGGTGATCATCTCGTAGAGGACCACGCCGAGGGAATAGATGTCGGTGCGGCTGTCGAGCGGCGCGCCCCGGCCCTGTTCGGGACTCATATAGGCGGGGGTGCCGGTCAGCGCCCCGCTCATGCTCAACATCGAGCCGCTGCCGCTGATGATCTTGGCAATGCCAAAATCGGTCAGCAGGGGCTGGCCCTTGGCGGTGAACATGATGTTATGCGGCTTGATGTCGCGGTGGATCATCCCCTGGTGGTGCGCGTAGGCCAGCGCCCCGCCAATCGCGGTGATGATCTCTTCGATGCGGTTCAGGGCGAGCCATTGCCCGGCTTTGGCCTCGCCCTGCAACACCGCCTTCAGGTTCGGGCCGTCGATGTACTCCATGACCATGAAGTAGTCATCGCCTTCGGCCTCGAAATCAAAGACCTGGACAATGTTGGGGTGGCGCAGGGCAGCGACGGCGCGAGCCTCCCGCTGGAAGCGTTCGCGGCTGCCGTCTTCTTCTAACAGGAACGGGTGCAGCACTTTGATCGCCACATAGCGATCCAGTGACGGCTGGTAGGCCTTGTAGACATCGGCCATGCCGCCGCGCCCGATTCGTTCCACAATGCGGTAGCGGCCCAGTGTCTTCCCGGTCAGGTCGCTCATGGGGGTCTCCCGTGTTCTGGCCCTCGGTGCAGCAGTGGGGCCACGTCCCGCCTGTCTGCTCCCCTTATTGTAGATCGTCGCCTGGGGAATTACAACCGCCGGGTGTCTGGCACGAGTCTTGCTAGCCTTATAGAGCTTCTTCAGGCGGCTACCTTAGCCGTAACCCGCCTGGCCTAGGGGCATTATATATACGCACACTAATGCGCCGCCGCCGGGTAGAGCTTATCCCTGGGGAGTGCTGTTCCGGCCTGCGGTCCATCATTTTAGGAGGTAGTATATGCGCGACCGTGAACGGGAAAAGACCCAAAAAGCGCTGACAGAACTGGTCAAGGTCGAATATCAGGCCATCGCGGCTTATGAAGAAGCGCTGACCGAGAACGAAGACGGCAAGCTGCGCCGTCGCTACGAGCGCTTCTTGCGCGACCACGAACGCCAGGCCCGCGATCTGAACAATCGCCTGGTCGAACTGGGTGGCGAGCCGGTGGAAGCCGGGGCCGGCAGCGGCAAGCTCAAAGCGGGCCTGTGGGGCCGCATCACCGGGATGCTGGGCGATACGGCCAGCATCGGCGGGATGTATGCCGGGGCTAAGCAGGGCGTCCAGATTTACCTCAAGCACCTCGACGATGTGCATGATGCCAAGGCGCTGGGGACGATCCGCCGCAACCTGGAGAACAAGCAGGATGAGATCCAGTGGCTGGAAGAGCAGATGAACAAGGCGGGCGACGCGGCAGTCAAGAGCAGCGCCGAGGACCGCAAGGCCACGATCGATACCGAACT
>JBBSAN010000063.1:0-15050 GCA_038252265.1 Chloroflexia bacterium | reverse complement strand
GGTCCACATCCTGGTGCTCACTACCTTCGATAGCGATATCTATATTCAGGAGGCCCTGCGGGCGGGCGCATTGGGCTATGTGCTGAAGGACTTGCCCCGCGCCCAGTTGGTGGAGGCGGTGCGGACGGTCGCGCAGGGGCAGGCCCTGCTCCAGCCGGCCATCGCGACCCGGGTCGTGCGGGCCTTGCAGCAAGCGCCGATCCCCCCGGCGGCGCCGCCGCTCCTCACGGAGCGCGAACTCGCGGTGCTGCGCCTGCTGGCGCGTGGCGACCGGAACAAAGAGATCGCGGCAGCCCTCCACCTCAGCGAGAGCACCGTCAAGGCGCATATCGCCAGTCTCTTTCAGAAGCTGGGGGTGAATGACCGCACCGCCGCGGTTACCGTGGCGGTGCAGCAGGGGCTGTTCACGCTGTAGGACGGCAAGAGGACTCAATCCGTCCGCTGAGACCAGCGGATAGCAGGAACCAGTGCTGGCCCCCGCTATCCGCTGGTCTGTCTAGCCGTGTTGGGCATCTGCGGCTAAAAACAGCGCGGGCTGAGTCTCCTCAGCCTAATTGCATTTGCCCCCTGGGGCCGTGTTTACTTGTGCGACGCTTCGTGCGCTGTGGTGCTGTGCTCGTGGGCCTTCGTGCTGGACTCGTGCGCCCGCGTCGCGTGCTCCCGGGCCTTGTCGTGATCCCCGGCTTCGTGCGCCTCGGCCGCAGCGCGATGGTGCCGCGCAGCCTCCTCATGATGCGCCGCCGCCGTGCGATGCTGGGTGCTGGTCGGATGTTCGGTTGCCATATTGCACACTCCTTGTTTGTGTTCCGGTGGCTTGTGGTCATACACGCCGCGCGTCACCCTACCGGGCGTTCCGGCTTCGTACGGAACACGGGAGGACGCCGCAGTTGGCGTGGAGCGCGGTATGCAACCATACGCAGCCCGCGCTCCTCTCCATTATATGTGGGCCACCTGGCTGCGTATAGCCCCAACTGGGTGATTGGCACCTAGCCAACTGGCTAGGGCCGCCGAGCCATCCGGCTGCCGGCGGCTGAGGGGTGCCGCCGGAGCGCCGGGCCGCTTACCAACGCCGCCTGCCCCGTGCGCGCGTTGGTGCCCCGTGCCTGGGGAGGGCGGGTGTTCCTCAGGTTTAGTTCGCGGTTCCGGCCCCTTGGGCGGGTCGGTGGGGGGGATCGGCGGGCGCCGGTCGTCACCGGCAGTAGCCGCCCCGTGGTCTGGGGCGACGGCAGCCCTGTCGCGGCGGATGCGGGCGCCACCTGGGGCGCCCAGTGGTCCCCAACTAGGCGCGCAGCACTGGCGGGGCGGGGTGTTGTAGTCCCCACCGAATGCGCCAGGCGTGGAGGGTGGTCCAGGCACAATAGCTCAACGTCGGTAGGAAGATGATCGCGGATACATAGTAGTGGTGGAGGTCGCGGCTTATGTCGCCCGGCAGATAGGGGCTAACCGCATAACACAAGCTGGGCCCGAGCACGAGCAAGAACAGCGCCTGGCGCCGCCGGCCCGCGGGGAGGAGGACCACTAACGGCACGAGCCAGGTGGCATACCACGGCGAGAACCAGACCGCGCCCAGCGCCAGGTAGCTGAGCAGGACGCCCGACCAGGCCCGGATCAGTCCCGCGAAATCGCGCACCTGCCCGGTGGCATAGAGCGCGCGCACACTCCACACGCCTACGGCCCCGTACCATAAGGGCCACTCCACGACCCGCGCGACCGCATGGGGCGTGAGCGTGGTCGGGAGCACCGTTCCCCGCAGGGCCAGGCTCCCATCAATGATCAGCCAGCGCAGCGCGTTGACGGGCGAGGCCGCAAAGAGACCCGCATCCGGATTGCTCAGGAGCACGCTGCCGAGTTGGGAGGTGCGGCCTGTCGCCCCGAGGAGCAGGTGTAGATTCAGCAGGCGACCGCCGAGCACATAGGCCAACTGCGCGCCGCCCCAAACCCGGCTCAACACGGCTATCCCCCAGGTCACGGCGAGCCAGATCGGGCCATACGGGCTGCGTTCGAGCGCCCAGGGGGTGCTGGTCAGCCACGGGTCCGCGCCCATCGCCGCCGGGGGCTGCACCAGCGGATTGAGTCCATAGACCAGTTGCATCTTGCCGAGGAGGGCATAATAATAGCCGTCGCTGGAAAAGAGGCCCGGCCAGAGCACCGCCAGCGCCCCGAAGCTGCGGACCCCGCCGAGGATGCTGGCGAGCACCCGTGGGTGCGCCGCTGCTGTTCGGGCGGCGCGCAGCGCCAGGCGGTAGCCGGCCCCTAAGCTGCTCACCAGCAGCAGGTAGAGGCCGGCGGCCAGGAGCGGTCCGCCCACCGGCGGACGATCGCGGGAGGCATTGACCCAGGCCGCCGGCAGCAGGGCGGTTAGCGGGCGCTACAGCCCGGGGAGGGCCCGGACCCGGGGGCTGGCGTGTCCCCCAGGCTGAGGACCCAGAGCAGGACGGCCCGCGCCAGCCAGCCCAGCGCCAGCAGGCCGCCCCACAACAGGAGGGTCGGCCCCGGGTGCCCGGCGATGCGGTCCACGCGAGAGCGTGCTAGGTCGATCATAGCCATCCTCCCCCATCCTCCCCCATCCTCTCTAGGTCGCATCCTGTCCCCCAGCAAGGGCCGCCCACCGCCGCGCCGCGCCCGGCCCACAGCAAGCGCGCGTCTTCTAGCATAGGTCGGGGTCATGGTTACCCGCCTGAGCTGGCCCGCTAGCCTGGAAAACGATGCGATACCTACCGGGCGGTAGCGCCTCCCCTTGCCCGGCCTCGCGGGTAATGATCGCCTGCTCCCCGGTAAGGGTCAGCGTGCCGGCGAGCTGCAGGTTAGTGTGCAGCAAGCGTTGCAGACTCTCGCGCAGGCCATAGACGGGGGGCGGGGCCGCGGCGCTCGGGATCATAGCGAAGTGTCCGGTTGCCTTACCCGCCGCATACAGGTGCAGGCGCCAGGGCACGCCTTCTATCTCGGCGGCGGTCGCCTCGGCTGCGAGGAGATCCGCTTCCCTGTCCCAGCAGGTCACTTGCACCGTCCGTTGCGCGTACGCATCCACCAGGAGATAAAAATGGCGAAATCCCGCCTGCCGACCGAGCGCCAGGACGAAACCCGGACACAGTGCCTGCATCCGGGGTAAGACGCCCGGCTTGAGACTGGCGGTATAAGTGCGGAGATACATAAGCACCGGTCCTTTCACCAAAAGGCGTCCCCCGGCGGCGCGATCGCGCCCCGCCCGCTAGGCCCGCCGCGCTACCCGGTTCGCGTCGGCAGGGTAGCCGATTCCGTCTCAGCGCGCGGCCGCCAGTGCTGGCGTGGTGAAGCCGGCCCGCCGAACCGGAGGCCGGCGGGCCGCGCACCGCCACGCCCAGCCGGCGCCGCCCAGCCCGAAGACCAGCAGGTTCACGCCGGTGAGCACCAGGCTGCCATCCAGGCCGCCCCACATGCGGGGCAGCGGGGCGGGCGCTCCAACGCCCAGCCCAAAGATCATCAGCAAATTCGCTCCTGCAACGACCGAGACCCCGCCATACAGCAGTCCGGGCAGCCAGGTGCCTCCGAGATATACCGGCGCCGCGACTACTCCGGCTTTCCGGGCGCGCTTCGGGGGTCGCCCCGCTTTGACCGGCATCGATCGGCGGGGCGGCCCCGTCCACCCGGCGGCCAGCGCGAGCAGTGGTAATACACCAAGCAAATGGTTTTCGTGCATCGAGGTCAGCAGCATGACCCCACCATAGAGCTGCAAGGCCATCAGCAGGACTCCTGCCGCCCCCGGGCGGGCGGCGCTAGCCGTCTGACGCGCGCGGCCCCACCACCCCAGGCCCAGGAAAAGCGTCCAGAGGGCAAACAAGCCCCAGCCCCACAGTTGTAGCTGGCTGATATTCACGCCCACAACCTGCCCCTGCTGGAGGATAGCGGCCTGCTGATGCCCGTGCTGGCGCGCGTACAGGTACGACCACAGCCACCAGAGGTTGAATTGGTTCGCCGACACGTAGCCCTCGTGGGCATTCCCCGCGACACCGGTAATCAGGCCTAGCAGATGTCCGCGCAGCAGCATCGGCAGGCTCAGCCCCAGCAACAGGCCGCCTGCCGCACTCATGTCGCGCACCAATCGGGCGGGACCCCCCCGGCAGGTCAGGAGCACGACCGCAGGCAGGAGGAGGAGGGCTTGGGGTTTGAGCGCCAGGGCGAGCGCCCACCCCAGCCACAGCCCCCGGGGCCGCCCGTGGAGCAGCGCGACTGCCCCGGCCACCAGGGCCAGCCCGTAAAACGCATCCAAAAAGGCCAGGATCGACCCACCGAGCAGGACGGCGGGATTGAGCCAGTAACTCGCCAGGATGCCCAACCCGGCCGCCCGGCCACGCTGGTGCCGGACCGCCCAGCCGAGGAGCACCGCAGTCGCCAGCTCGGCCAGCAGCAGGGGCAGCTTGAGGGTCAGGTTCAGTAGCGGACCATCCTGGAAGGCAGGGGAGATCCAGGCGCGATAGGCACCTGCCAGCAAGCCGAGGAGGTAGAAGGTGCCCGGCGGATAGTCGGGATCGAAGGCGCGGTCCGGGAAGCCGACTTTGACCAGCGGGAGCGCCCCCGTAAGGGCCTGGCCGAGTGTGGTCAGCGTGAGGGCTGGCTCCGGGCTTTGGCGCAGACGATACACTTCCGTAATGCCCACCTGGGTCGTGCCGTAGGCCCAGGCCTTCCACACGCCCATGCCGTTGTAACCGGGGGCCATTAGCTGGGGTCCCCGCAGCAGCAGGCCGGCCAGCAGGATGAGGGCCAGGGTGCCCCACCAGATGGTCCCGCCCTTGCCGGGCGTGAGGGTAGTAAGCCCACCTGATCGGGTGATCCCCATGCCTAGATACCCTCTTTCGTGTTTAGATATCGCGGAGGGCGACCAACACGGCGCGCCGCGCCGCCAGTTGCGCGCTGACCACGGCCAGTACTGTGGAAACCACCGCTGCCCCGATCAGCCCCGCCAGGTAGGCCCAGGGCACGGCCAGCGCCTCCGGCGGCGGGTCGAACACGCCGGTCAGGATTGTGACCAGCATCTGCGCCACACCGAAGCCGAGCGCGATACCGATGATCCCGCCGCCGAGTAGGATGAGCAACCCCTCGCTCCAGATGAACGCGCCCACCTGCCGGTCTTTGGCCCCCAGCGCGGCCAGGATGGCGAAGGTGCGCCGCCGTTCGGCCCAGCCCAACGCCAACCAGCCCCGTCGCCCCGGCCAGCAGGGTCGATTTCCCGCTGCCCGACGGCCCGACGACGGCCACGAATTCGCCCGCCGCCAGATCCAGGCTCACTCCGCGCAGCGCGAGGGTCTCGTCGTCCCCAATATGATAGAAGCGATATTGGGCGATGCGCTGCCCTTGGTCCACGTTGTCCGCGCCGAGCGGTGCCCAGACCGTAACCGTCGCCAGCCTGCCGTTGCGATAGAACAGGTAGGTGTTGTTCTCCAGGCGCACCTGCTTGCCGGTGACGGCGTTCGGCTCCGAATTCGCGGTGTAGGCCAGCAGCACCGCCGGGCCGCCGGGCACGGACACGTCTTTCACCTCGGTCACCTGCACCGCCCGCCCCGTTTGCGCCAGGGCCGCCCCTGGACCGCGCGGGCGGTGGCGGCAGTAGGGGCGGCGGTGGCGGTATCGGTGATCGTCACCCGCAGCCCGTCGAGCTTTTCGATAAAGCTTACATCGGGGCCATTTTCGCTGCGTGCCCAGCCTTCCGGCACATCCAGCGTGTAGCCGCCCACGCGGGAGCTATAGCTGACGAACGCCTGGGTGTCGGGGATGTCGCCGGGCGGATTTTGCTCTGGCGCCAGCGCCTGTTCGGTCGCGGCGGGGGCGTGCGCCGCGACCGTCGGGGCGACCGGGGATATCCCTTCGCTTATCGTAGGGGACGCGACCGCTATCGCCGCTGCCGTGGGGCGGGGCGGGGCGGGGGCGGTGGGACCGGACTGCGCGGCGGTCGGGAGGGTCGCCGCTGGCGTGGCGGTCACCGCAACCGTGGGCGGTACGGTGGGTGCCACCGTATCACAGGCGATCAGCGTCAGCGCCAGGAGCAACGAGGCCAGCAAGAACGGCGTGCGCTGGGGATCAAACATGAATGATAGGTCTCCGCGCTAGGGGGTGCCGTGGAACAGCACAAAAAGGACGAGCACCACCGCCAGGGCCAGCCGGTAGAGGGCAAAGATGCCCAAGCCCGCCCGCCGCAGATAGCGCAGCAGCAGGCCAATGGTCAGCGCGCCGACGATCGCCGCCGCCAGCACCCCAGCGAAAAACGGGCCACTGAGGTCGTGGGGCTGCAAGTCGCGCAGCTTGTAGAGCGCCGCCCCCGCGATGATCGGCGTGGAGAGCAGGAACGAGAAGCGGGCGGCGGTGTCGCGGGTCATGGCGCGGGAGCGGGCCGTGGCAATCGTGATCCCGGAGCGTGATACGCCGGGAATGATCGCCCGTGCCTGGGCCAGCCCGACCAGCAGCGCATCCCGCCAACCCACCTGCTCCAGCGCCTTGTGTTGGGGGGCGTAGTGGTCGGCCAGCCAGAGCACCAGCCCCATGGTAGCCGAGGTAAAGGCGATCAGCAGCAGCGAGCGCAGTTGGTCCTCGGCCAGCTTGTCGAGGGCAAGGCCGACCAGCCCGCCGGGCAGGGTCGCCAGGACCAGCAGCCAGAACAGGCGGCCTTCGCCGCTGGCCGGGCGATGGGCGTGCCCCAGCAGCCGCAGCCAGTCGCGCCAGAAATAGCCGACCACCGCCAGCAAGGTGCCCACGTGCAGCGCCACATCAAAGGTCAGGCCGGGGTCGGCCCAGCCCAGCAGCCGGGGCACCAGGATCAGGTGGGCGGACGACGAGATCGGCAAGAATTCGCTCAACCCTTGCACCACTCCCAGCGTGACCGGGATGCGGTAATCCAGGGGCAGCAGCAGGGCCAGCCCCACCGCCCCGATAATCAAACAAAGTAATAAGGTGAGGGTGGCGAGGTCCTCGCGCTGTGTGGGGCGGACGGTTGTTCCGACCTGTTGCATGGGTGCCTCCTCCAAGTGTGTCTCTGTCGTTCCACTGGTTTGAGCATACCAGGGCCACATGAAGAAACCATGAATCGAGGTCGCCGGGGCAGGGCAGGGGGCGTGATTCGCACGCAAGAGATGGGGGTCAATCTGGGGTGAAGGGGGCCGTCGTCACTGCAATAGAAGAAGGCGCGGGTCTCGTTAGGGTTCGCAGGGCGGGAAGGCGGCATCTCGTGGCAGATGTACGGTGAAGACACTGCCGCCGGTGGGGGCCGCGTGGGCAGCGATCTCGCCACCGTGGGCCACGGCGATGGCTTGCGCGATTGCCAGCCCCAGCCCCCAGCCGCCGGTGGCGCGGGAGCGGGCGGCATCGGCCCGGTGGAACCGCTCAAAGATGTGCTCGACCTGATCCGCCGCAATTCCCGGCCCGCTGTCGGTGATCTCGACCACCGCCTGGGCCGGATCCGTGCCCGTTGCCCGGATGCTGATCTGGCCCTGGGGCGGGGTGTATTTGACGGCGTTGTCGAGCAGGTTCAGAAACAAGCGAAAGAGCTTGTCGGGATCGCCCGGCACGCACAGGCCCGCCGTGCTGTGCAATTGCACCGTGAGCGCCTTCGCGGTCGCCAGCGGGTGGACCTGATCGGCCACGAGGTGCAGCAGCGTGGGCAGGTCCACCGGCTCGCGCGGGAGGGCGGGCGACGGGTCGTCGGCGCGGGCCAGCAGCAGCAGATCGTCCACCAACCGGGTCAGGCGGTCCACCTCTTCCTCCAGATCGGTCAGCACAATCTGGTAGTCGGCGGGGGCGCGATCACGGTGCAGCGTGACCCCGATCTGCCCTTTCATAATCGCCAGCGGGGTACGCAACTCATGCGAGGCATCGGCGGTGAATTGCCGCTGGCGTCCGAACGCCTCATCCAGCCGGGCCAGCATCCGGTCAAAGGTATGGGCCAGGCGGCCCACTTCGTCATCGGCCAGGTCGAGGTTCAGCCGCTGGCTGAGGTCCTGGGCGCTGATCTGCTGGGCGGCCCGCGTCAGGCGATCAATCGGCTGGAGGGCACGGTTTGCCAGGAACAGGCCCCCGGCGCTGGCGAGCGCCAGGGTGAGCGGCACGACCAGGGCCAGGATCACCAGCAACTCGCGGAGCACCTCCTGGTTGGGTTGGAGCGATTGGCCGACGACGATGGCTCCGGCGACCCGGCCCTGGACCAGATAGGGCACGGTGTAGAGGCGCACCGGGAGATCGGTCCCCGGCACGTTCGCCTGGGTGAACCGGGCCTGCCCCCCCTGCACGGCGGCCAGGAGGTCGGGGGGCGTGGCGACGGTGCGAAACGGCCCGAGGTTGGTGACCACCGTGCCGTCGGGCTGCACCACCCGCACCAGCAGCCCCTGCTCGGCCAGGGGGGTGATCTCGTTTTCGCCCTCGGTTTGCCGCACCTGCATTTGCCCGGCGGCGACCGTGAGCGCCCCCAACGCCTGGTCTGCCGATAGCCGCAGATGGGCATCGACCTGATCGTCCAGGGCCTGGTCGAGGATGAGGAAGAGCAGGAGGCTGAACAACAGCAAGACCCCGCCCAGCACGAGGATATACCAGGCGGTGAGCCGGACGCGAATGCTCTGCCGCCCGATCCGGCGGGCGAGCGTGCGCCCCGGCGCGGGGGGGGGCCGGATTAGAGGGACTCATCCGGGCGGCCCTCCGCGACCTTGTAGCCCAATCCCCGCACGGTCTGGATCAGTTTCACCGGATAGGGATCGTCGAGCTTGCGCCGCAGGTTGCGAATATAGACATCGACGATGTTGGACTCGCCCGCGAACTCATAGCTCCCGATCTGCTCGGCGATCATCGTCCGGCTCAACACCTGCTGGGGATGCCGCAGGAGGTATTCCAGCAGGTTGTACTCTTTGGGCGTCAGATCGATGCGTTGGGTGCCCCGCCGGACCTCATGGCGGATCGTGTCGAGCGTCAGGTCCAGGATCTGCAACACGGCCTCCTGGACCACCGGCCCCCGGCGGGTTAAGGCCCGCAGCCGGGCCAGCAGTTCTTTGAAAGCGAACGGCTTCACCAGGTAATCGTCCGCCCCGCTGTCGAGGCCGGTGACCCGGTCGTCGATGGTATCTTTGGCCGTGAGCAGGAGGATCGGGGTGGCGACCCCGTCGGCGCGCAACTCGCGGCAGACGCTGAGGCCGTCGCGATGGGGCAGCAGGATATCCAGCACGATCAGGTCGTAATCCATGCTGGCGGCCAGGTCCAAGGCAGCATCGCCGTCGGCGGCCAGGTCCACTACGTAGAGTTCTTCCTGCAAGCCTTGCCGGATAAAGGCGGCGATCTTCGGCTCGTCTTCGACCACCAGCACGCGCATCGGCGGTGCCTCCTCTCGACCGGCCTCTCTGCCGGACACACACCGCGCCGCCATACTCCCTATCGCGCAGGCGGTTGATCACAGGTCGCTTCCTCTATCATACGCGATTTTGGCCGAAAAGAATCGCCTACCGGAGTGTTCATGCGGGTTTCGCTGACCGGGGTCGCGGGCGCGGAGGAAGCTTGCGGTGGTTGTGGGGCCTGCTGCCACGGGGTACGGCCATCGCCGTGGCCCCTGGCAGCAAGCCCCTGTTGGATCAGGCGTATTGCGCGGGGTCGCCCACGCCAGGGTCGCTTGCCAGCGCGTCTTTCTTCGTGACGGTCAGGTAGATGACGGTGCCTAAGATCGCCAGCAGGAAGAGCGCGCTGGTGCCCACCGTCCCCAGCCCCCGGCCCCCGTCATCGGGGGATTGCGACAGGTAGTCGCCCAGCGAGGCACCGAGGGGCCGGGTCAAAATGTAGGCGATCCAGAAGGCCAGCACCGGGTTCAGCCGGAACCGCCAATACGCAACGGCCACCCCGGCGATAGCCGCCGCGAACAAGACCGCCGATCCCAGGTAGCCCAGATTGAGGCTCTCGGCCATGAGATCGCCCGCCGATGTGCCCAGGGCGAAGGTGAAGAGGACGGCCAGCCAGTAGAACGCTTCGCGGCGGTGCGTGTCGATCGCGTGGATCGACAGGGTCTTCTCCTGCGTGTACCAGGCGACGAAGACCCCCGCCAGCACAAGGCCAAAGAGCAACGTGGTCGTCCACAGCGGCACGCCGAAGTTGTCCACGAGGTTGTCGGTAATCTGGGTGCCGACGACACTGATCAGGACGACGGCCAGCCAGTAGATCCCCGGCACGTACTGGGTGGCCCGGAACTGGAAGACCAGGGTGAGGATCAACAGGGTGCCGGTGATCAGGGTCGTGAGGGTCAAGCCGAAGTTCAGTTGGGTGTTCAGGAAGTCGGAGGCGGTCTCGCCCACGGTGGTGCATAAGATTTTGATGATCCAGAAGTAGAGAGTCACTTCCGGGACTTTACTTAACAGGCGGCGACCGCGGGTCGCGGCTTCGGTGCGGCGTCCATCGGTGGCGAACTCCGCAGATACATTGCTCACAGTTGTTCCTTTGTAATTGTCCGGGCGGGTGGGCAGCCCCGCCCGCCCGGCTGGCTCAAGTCGCTGACGGGGCGGCGCGTGTGGCCCCTGGCAGGGGGTCGCCGATCCTCCGGCAGACCGGCGGGGCGGGGCAGACAGCGCGCCCCGAATCGCCCCGCCCCCGCTCGTCCCGCGCGCACGCCCCTGTGCGCCTGGCTTTGCGATAGGTATCGCCAGTGTAGCAAGCGCAGATGAAGAGAAGATGAATCCGCCCACCCGGCGACGGCGCTGCCTGATGATTGAGCACGGGCCAGAGATCTCCCGGATCCAGGGTGAGCGCGCGCGACTCGATTCATCTTTCCTTCATGTTATCCTGCTATGCTGGAGAGGCGCGCTCAATCAAGGCGTCGGGCGGGCGCACCGGCGCACCGGCGCACCGGCCCGGCGCGGGGTCGCCTTCCGGCTCCGCTGGAGGGGAGTCTGCTCAACATGCCGCACACCAGACCATCGGTTCCAGGCCGCACCCGCCATGCCCGTCTCGCCCGCTGGCGCAAGGCGCTGCTGGTGCTGATCGTGCTCGGCGGCGCGGGGGGCGCGACCTTGCACTTCTTCGGTGACACGCTGGTGCCGCCCGTGGTGGACGCGGTGCGGAGCGTGATCGGCCCCGCCGCGATGGCCGACCTCGAAGCGCAGTATTACGCCGGGGTAGAGACGACACGCCAGTGGCAGCGCACGCTAGGCCTGGCCCCCCCGGTGGTCGCGCCCTGGGCCGCGCCGCCGGTTGCGACGGCAGGCCCCGCTCCCCTGGCCGAGGCCGGCACGCCGCCCCCGAACCCGGCACCGGAGGCCCTGGCCGCTCCTGGCGCACCCGTCCCGCTGGAGGGCGCGACCCCCGCCGACCCCACCGACCTCCTCCCGGCAGCGGTCGGTACCGCCAGCGGCGAGCCGCTGTCCGTTGCCCCGGTGCCCGGTAGTCCCACCCCGGCCCCGCCCCTGGCGACGGATCATCCGCTCCCGCTCCGCCCGATCCTCCCCGACAGCGCGCTACGGGGCGAAGGGCAGTGGTCCACCGCCGCTTTACCGGCCCTCCCATCCGGTGCCCCGCCCGTCTTTTGGAAGACCTTCTTGCGTCCCGACCCGGCCCGGCCCGATGGGCTGGTCTACCTGGTGCGCTTCGATCCCCGGCGCGTCCGGCTTCATCTCGTGGCCGGGCGCAAAGAACCGGTCTCCTCGGTGCCCGGCCTCGGCCAGGTGGCGCTCGCGGATCGGCCCCAACTCGCCGCCGCGTTTAACGGGGGGTTTAAGTCGATCAACGGGCACTATGGGATGATGGTCGGCGGCCAGGTGATCGCCCCGCCGAACCCCGAGACGGACACGGCGACGCTGGCCGTGTATGCCGATGGGCGGGTGGACCTGGGGGCCTGGCAAACGATACGAACCTCTC
Source organism: Chloroflexia bacterium (assembly GCA_038252265.1). Taxonomy (GTDB): domain Bacteria; phylum Chloroflexota; class Chloroflexia; order QHBQ01; family JAICKM01; genus JBBSAN01. The sequence continues at coordinate 3,212 of JBBSAN010000063.1, read as the reverse complement.
CGGAGCTGGTGAGTTACCGCCAGAACTGCCCCTTGCTGATCGATCAAGGGGCGGTGGTGGTGCAGAATCATAGCGGGGCGGCCTGGGGGCTGACCGTGCTCAATGCGATGTATGTCTGGCGGTCAGGGTTGGGCCGCACCGCCGACGGCAGCCTGATCTACGCCGCAGGCAACCGCCTCTCGGCCCGCGAGTTAGCCCAGGCACTCCAGCAGGCCGGGGCGGTGGAAGCGATGCAGTTGGATATCAACAGCGCGTGGGTGCATTGGCTGAATTACGCGCGTGATGGACGAGGGGTGCTGCACCTGGTACCGCTGGTCTCGGGTATGATCTACCACCCCAATCAATACCTCACCCCAGGTGACCGCGACTTCTTCTACCTTACCTGGCCGTGAGGCCTACCGACTGTCAATCACCCGAGGCGGCAACGAAGGAGCACCAGTCCATGCTTGATCCGACAGTCGGTACCGCGCCGGGACGGCGACCCGGTGGTGCCCCGCCCGCCACCCCCGATGGGGGCGGGGCAGGCACGCTGCCGCGCCGCAGGCGGGGGTGGTCCACCCTCGGCCCGCTAAGCGTGTTCGCGCTGCTGAGTGCGCTCTTCCTCTGGCAGCCGCTCGTGACGGGCCGGGTCTTCCTGCCCACCGACTTAATCTATCGCGTGGATCCGGTGTGGGCGGCGCAGGCGCATACGCCCGGTCTGACCGTCAACCAGAACCCGCTCCTCTCCGATGTCGCCCTCTATTACTACCCCTATGCCCGCTTCGCCCAAGAGCGGCTACGGGCGGGGCACTTCCCGCTCTGGAACCCATACATCTTCACCGGCGCGCCCTTCTTTGCTGCTGCTCAGGCGGCGGTGCTCGACCCGATCAATCTGGTCACCGGGCTGAGTGGCCCTGACGCCACCTGGGTCTGGGCGGCCTGGCTGCGCCTGACCCTGCTGGGGGTGACGATGTACGGGCTGCTGCGGGCCTGGGGGCGCAGCCCGTTGGCCGGGCTGGGGGCGGGCCTGATCTTCATGCTCAGTGGCTTCGTGGTGGTCTGGCTGAACTACAGCGTGGTGACGACGCTGGCCTGGCTGCCCGCCCTGTTGTGGGCCACCACGCGCCTGTTGCAAACGGGACGCCTGGCCTGGCTGGCGGCCACCGCGGGCGCGTTGGGCGTCATGTTGCTGGGGGGGCATCCCGAGACGCAGTTTTTGATCGGGCTGTTCTGGGGGGGCTACAGTCTGTATAGCCTGGGGGTCCGCCCCGCGCCGGGTGCGGGCGGGGTGGGGCGGAGGCGGTCCCTGGGGCTGATCCTGGGGGCGGGGGGGTTGGGCCTGGGGTTGGCGGCGGTGCAGGTGATCCCGTTTGTCGACTTCCTATTCAGCAGCAACGCCATCGCGGCGCGCACGGCGGCGCTCGTCCCCTTTAACCTGGGGGAAACCGCGTTGCGCCTGGTGGTGTTGGTGGTGCCCAACTTCAGCGGCAGCCCCACCGACCAGACCTACTGGCTGCCCGCCTGGACCAACTTCAACGAACAGACCGGCTATATCGGGCTGCTGGCGGCGGGGTTGGCCGTCGTGGGCGGGCTGTATTGGGCGCGGCGCGACCGCCTGGTGCCGTTCCTGGCGGGAAGCGGGGGCCTGGCGGTGCTGCTGGCGATCCGCGCCCCGGGCTTCCGCCTGATCGCGGCGTTGCCGGTGTTCAATGTGGGCCAGGGGATCCGCTGGGTGCTGGTCTGGAGCTTCTGTGGCGCGGCCCTCGCGGGCTATGGGCTGGACGCGCTGGGGGCGCTGGGGGCGCGCACGGCAGGCTTGCGCCGCGCCAGCGTGGGCCTGGGCGTCGCGGCGGGGGGGACGCTGGGTGGGCTGCTCCTCGTCTACCTGGGCATGCGCGTGGCCCACTGGGATCGCGCCTGGCAACCGCTCCTGAACCACGCCCGAATGCTGCATCTGTTCCAGCCCGCGCAGTTGATCCTCTATAGCCCGGTGGTGTTTCTCGCGGCGGGGGCGCTGGTCATGGTGGCGCGCTGGCAGGGGCGGGTGCGGGCGACGACGGGGGCGGCGCTGTTGCTGGTCTTGCTCTACGCCGATCTGTGGACGTTCGGCAGCCGCTATAATCCGGTGACCCCGGCGGCGGCCATTTACCCGCCGACCCGACCGATCCGCTATCTGGCGACGCACCTGGGGCACGACCGGGTGATCGGGGCCTTCGATACCCTCCTGCCCAATGTCGGGATGATCTTCAACTTCCGCGATGTGCGCGGCTATGATGATCTGGTCGATCAACCCTTTGCCCGGTTGTACGGCCCGGTGTTCGATGGCCTGCGAGTGCTGGATCGGCGGACGTTCCGCATCACCCGGGACGAGCAGCGGCTGCTGGAAGTGGCCGGGGCGCGCTACCTGCTGACGCCGCGCAAACCGCACGTGCCGGGGCAGCCGCAGGCCTACCGCTGGGTGGCGGAAGAGGGGCAGGCAGCCCTGTACGAAGACCCGCAGGCGTTGCCTCGAGCGTACAGCCTGATTAATGCCGTGGTCACGCCGGATCTGGCGGCGGCGACGGCGGCCTTGCTGGCCCCGGCGCACGATCCGCGCCGCACAGTGGTGCTGACGGGGGGCGGCACCCCCCGCGCCAATTCGACCCTGGATGTGTCGGCCTTCCCGGTCACCTGGCAACGCGATGATCCGGAAGAGGTGGTCGTCCAAGCGACGCTGCCCGCCAGCGGCTATGTGGTGCTGAGTGACAACTACGCGGTGGGCTGGGTGGCGAGCGTGGACGGGCAGCCGACCCCGCTGGTGCGGGCCAATGTCGTCTTCCGCGCCGTGGCGGTGCCAGCAGGCCGCCACACGGTGCGCTTCGCCTACCAGCCCCCCCGGTTCTACGGCAGTGCCGTCCTCAGCGGGCTGGCCGCTGGGAGCATCTTGCTCCTGCTGGGGCTGGACCTCTGGGGCGTCGGGCCGCAGTGGGTGGCAGGGACCCGGTCGCATCGGCTGAGGGGGGGCAATACGACACGGCGCGAAACAGCCCCACCCGCAGAGACGGGGCCAGGGCAGTCCGGGGACTAAACAAGCCCCCGGCAAAACCGAGAACCTTATACCTATCGGTTGTGCAACCACAGACCGAATCGCTAAAATGCTGGCAAAAGTAAGCATCTTTGCTTGGTACGGAGCCCTGTAGCACGCCGAAACTACCGAGCAACCGGGGTCATTGGCTGAAATTGAAACCGCGTAT
>JBBSAN010000062.1:0-15052 GCA_038252265.1 Chloroflexia bacterium | reverse complement strand
GGATGCACCACAACATGTAGGATCGTTGCCGAGAAAAAGCATCCAAAATGCCGTTTTGGACCGTCGTTTCCCGGCATGGAACCACAACATGTTGTGGTTGGTTTACATCATGATCCGCCATATAGTGGCTGAGTAGTTACTATTAAACATCAATTGGCCCGCGCTGCAAAGGAGGTGGGCCGCTAAACAGCGGGATAATTTGGGGTATAAAATGATGAGGCGCGGCGGGGCACGGCCCCTGGTTGGGCCACCCCATGTCCGCCTCCAGATGTATCTTCGCTGACAAATGCCCCGTTTTGCCCGCTGGCGCTTGATCCCAGGGGGGTGATAGGCTATAATCTCTGTTGGTGTCCAATGACGACACTGTTGACGGTGTGTGTGCCGATGCTGCCGTGGGGGGTCCACCCGCGGCCATTTTGTGCGCTCCACGCGATGCGAACTGCTGGCCGCTTCCAGCAGCCGGGGCCAGACCTGGCCCGGTACAGAACAAGGAGCCGCGGACCGATGTTACAGGTGAATCATATTTCATTATCTTATGGCCCGCGCCTGGTGCTGGACGATGTGTCCTTTACCGTGGCACCGGGCGAAAAAGCCGGGCTGATCGGGGTGAACGGGGCGGGCAAAAGCTCGCTGCTCAAGATCATCGGCGGATACCAGAGCGCCGATATCGGCACCATTTCGCTGCCGCGCACGTTCGGCTACCTATCGCAGGACGTGGCCCACGAAACCCCGGTGGCCGGGGGCGAGACAGTCCGCGAGTTCATCTTCAGCGGCACCGGCCTGGACGAGGCGATGGTGGCCTACGAGGCGCTCTCGCACCAGATCGCAGCGGCGGCGAACGGCGACTTAGCCCCGCTGCTGGAACAGTTTGAGCAAGCCCAGGACACGCTCGACCGGCTGAACTACTACGACGCCGATGCGCGGGCCGAACAACTGGTAGCCGGATTGGGCCTCGGTGGGGTGACGCTGGAGCGCAAGGTGAGCACGCTCAGCGGCGGGCAAAAGACCAAGCTGGCCCTGGCCCGGCTGTTGTTCCAGGCTCCCGATCTGCTCTTGCTCGATGAGCCGACCAACTTCCTCGACGTGGAAGCGGCGGGCTGGCTGATGGATTTCCTGGGCAGCTATCGCGGCGCGCTCTTGATCATCTCCCACGACCTGGAACTGCTCGACCGCAGCATCAACAAGGTGCTGCGCCTGAACGAATTCTCGCACAAGCTGGAAGAGTATCGCGGCACCTACTCGCACTACATCACCCAGACCGGCGACGTACTGGCGCTGATGGAGCGCACCAAGGCGCAGCAAGAGCGCGAGATTGCCCGGCTGAAGAAGACCTCGGAACGGTTGCGCGGCTTCGGCGCAACCCGCGTGCGCCAGCGTATTGCCGTGGACAAGCGCGTGGCAGCCCTGGCCCAGAGCAAGCCCGATATCCCCCAGACCAGCCGCCGGATGAAGATCGATTTCCCGGTGCGCCAGATCAGCGGACGGGTCGTCCTCCAGGCCAACCGGCTCCACAAGAGCTACGGCACCAAAGAAGTGTTCCAGGATATCAGCTTTCAGATTGAGCGCGGGCAACGGCTGGTGGTCATCGGCCTGAACGGCGCGGGCAAGACGACCCTCTTGCGGACGATGCTGAACCAGATCCCGCTCAACGCGGGCACGGTGACGCTGGGTGACCGGGTGCGGCTGGGCTATTATGCTCAAGAGAACGAGGGGCTGGACTATACCAGCACCGTGCTGGCCGAGGCGACAAGCGCGCTACCGGAAGATGCCAAGCGGGTCCGTTCGGTGCTGGGGCGCTTCCTGTTCCACGGCGACCGGGTATTCCAGCAGGTGGGCACGCTCAGCGGCGGCGAAAAGACGCGCTTGGCGCTGGCGAAGTTGGTGCTGGCCGGACCCAACCTGCTGGTGCTGGACGAGCCGACGACCCACCTCGATGTCATGTCCCGCAACATCATCGGCGAGGCGCTGGGCAGCTACAACGGCACGATCCTGACCGTCACCCATGATGTCGAATTTGTCCGCCACTTGCAGCCCGACACGATGCTGCTGATGCCCGAAGGCCGCCTGATGCCCTACAGCGTGGAGCATGACGAACTGCTGGCGCTGGCCTAAGCTACAGACGGTTAAGCACACACAACAAAGCGCGCCCCGATGGAAAACCCTTTCCACCGGGGTGCGCTTTTTGTTTAAGCCACTAGATCTCGAAACTGATTTCTGACTTCTAATGTCTATCGTCTACGACTGGCTCTCGCCGTGGTGATCGATGCCGCGATAGGCGTCAATGAACCGTCGCATCGCCGCCTCGTCAAACGCGGTGAACTTCTGCATCCGGGTCCAGGCGGTCAGGATGATGGGCTGGCTGAGGTTGGGGTAAGGGATCAGGTCCACCTTGTCGCTGTAGCTGGTGGTCAGCGCTTTGAGCTTCGCCAGCGTGGTCGCATCAATCGTCTGCTGGTAGTTAATGACCACTCCGCCATCTTCCAGTGCGTGCAGTTGGAACTCTTTGTCAATCGGATCTGCTGAGACCCCCCACGGCGGGATCAGGTTGATGTGCGGCCCGGAGGTCGGGGGGTCGCTGTTATACGGGGCGTGCGGGGTTTGCGCGGTGGGGATGTGCCCGCTGGGCTGCATAGCGATATATTCGCCCGGCTTGTTCGCTTCGCGGTAGGCCACAACCCCGATCACGGCCACGACAGCGAGGACGACAACACCGATGATACCGTAATTACGGATCTGGGTTCGGCGGCGGCGCGAGGCGGCCTCGGCGCGGGCCTGCTCCTGGCGCTCGATGCGCTGGGTGCGGCGGTCGTCCTCGCGGCGGGCGGCGTCCGCCGGGTTCACCACCGGGGCGACCGGGGCGGTGGCGGAGCGGGGGGCACGGGGGGTCTGGGTGCTGGAACGACGCTTGCTCATGGTCTACTCTCTCGTTTCGAAGCTGATCGGCTGCCGGGCAGATCGACAGCCGCAGCCAGGGGGCTGCTCGTGGGGACACCACACGACGAGCGGGCCATACAGCCTGGTCCGCTCGTCGTGGTAAATACGCAATAAGGGCTAACTCTCCGTGGCGGCGCGCGCCGGGGCAGGTGCCGGGGCGGCAGCGGCTCCATTGCCGTTGGCCGGGGCAGCCGGGGCGGCGACCTGCGCAGGGGCAGCCAGGCGCGGCGCACCCTCGGTCGGGCCACCGTTAGCCGGAGCGGCGGCAACCGGGCGGGGCGCACCATCCGTCAGGATACCGTTGGCCGGAGCGGCGGCAACCGGGCGGGGCGCACCATCCGTCAGGATACCGTCGTCGTCCTGGGCCGGTCGGGGACGCGGTGCCTGCGGGCGACCCTGGACCTGCACCACCTTGCGCGACAGCAGCATCGACATCTTCTTGCCTTCCATTTTCGGCGGCGCTTCCAGAATGATGTCGTTGCCCAGGTCGGCCACAATCCGATTCAGGATGTCGCGCCCGATCTCGATGTGGGCTAGCTCGCGGCCCTTGAACTGGACCGTGAAGCGCACCTTGTGGCCCTCTTCCATGAAGCGGCGGGCGGCGTTGGTGCGCGTGGTCAGGTCGTTGTCATCAATATTCGGTCCCATGCGCAACTCTTTGATGACGATGTTGTGCTGGGTGCGGCGCGACTCGCGTTCGCGCTTGGTCTGCTCGTAACGATATTTGCCGTAGTCCATGATCCGGCAAACCGGCGGCACCGCATTGGGGGCCACCTCGACCAGGTCCAGATCGCGGCTGCGGGCCAGTTGCAGCGCATCGCGCCCGAACATAATGCCCATCTGCTCGTTGTTCTCGTCAATGACCCGGACTTCGCGGGCACGGATCCGGTCGTTTACCCGTAATGTTTTAGTGATAGGAGACTCCTCTCTTGTTTGGCGGATAAGCAAAGCACCCGTTTACCGCTGGGGGTAAAAAGAGGACGGCCCAGCGTTTGCTGCACGCCTGGACACATCCTTTCGGGTCTAGTAAATATTAGCATATTTGTACGTGAACGTCAATACGCGCGGGTCCGCCTTACGATGGAATGTTGGCTCCGGCGCAAGTCCTGTATGCTGGGGTGCCCCGCCGCCCGCCGCCGCACACTATACGCCCGGTAGACCGGCTCGCCAAAGCGGGTGACGCTCTGGTGCTCCAGCACCGGCTCCAGGCCTTGCGCGGCGAGGGCCTGCTGGAAGGCCGGGAAGCGGTCGTAGGGACCGATATTCTGGTGGGTGGGGCCGATGTCACGGGCGGTGAACAGGTAGAGCGGATCTTTCAGGCGCAGCGTGTCGGTTAGCGCTTGGTAGAAGGCGGGCGGGGGGTCGGGGGTAGACTCGTACTGGAAGATCTCCGGCGGGTTGAAGCGGCCTTTGCTCAGGATCTGGATCTGGCGGCGGATGCCCCATTCGGCGGCAACGATGGCGCGGTCCGTTGGCTGCTGGTTGACATAATCCGACAGATCGTAAATCCCGTCGGAGAAGGCAGACAGGCCCCCGGTGCGGGCCAGGTCGGTGTGGTAGTCGGCCACGGTACGCAGTTCGCCCACCAGCATCGCCAGCAGCAAGAGGAGGGTGGGCACGAAGGCCAGCCCCATCTGCCGGGCCAGGTTGGTGATCCGCACGGTGCGGGGCAGGGTCGCAGTGGCCTCCTGCCGCCCGACCAGCATCGCCAGCATCACCCGCCAGAGCAGCATCAGCCCCGCGCCGATCAGGATCTGCGGCAGGGGCAGGATGATCAGCAGGTGGGTCACCCACAGGCCGGACAGGGTGCTGAAGCTCTGGGCGATGATCGCGGCGATGAAGCCGAGGGTGACGACGATCGGGCGCTCCCAGCTATGCGCCGGGCGGCTCCAGCCTAGCAGGAGGAGCAGCGCCCCCAGCATCAGCCAGAACACCGCCCCGGCCACGTCCGTCGCCCGCAGGTCGAACGCGCCATTGATCGTTTGCCCTTGCGGGTTGCCGGTCAGCCACCAGACGGCCCCGGCCAGCACACTCGCCCCCAGCAGGTGCCACGCCGCCGCCCGCAACCAGCGATCCGGGGCGCGTAATGCCGCCAGCCACAACCCCCCGCCGACCGCGACGGTGCCGAGCAGGGGCACGAGGACGATCCCATCGAGGCGGCGCTGGGGAGCGAGGGCGGCGATGAGGGTCAGCAGCAGGATCGGGATCTGGCCTGCCTGGGCCAGGAGCAGGGCACGGGGGCCGGGCGACACCGCGCGCGGTTGCACCCGCACGGTCAGCAGCAAGAGGCCCAACGCCGCGGCGACAAAGGCGATAGGCATGAGCGGGTTGGTATAGACGGTGCCCGCCCAGCCCTGGAACCAGAAGTAGCCGCCGTCGAGCAGCACCTTGAAGCGGTCCACCTCTTCCCACAGGTTGGGCAGGATGGTCGTGTTGGTCACCCCGGCGCGCGACTGGAACAGGCTGTAGCGCAGTTCGCGCAGGGTGCTGCCCCGCGTTTCCAGGTTGTAGAGCAGGAACGGGAACGCCCCCAGCGCATAGGCCGCCAGCGCGCCGAGGATGGCGGGGGAGCGCAGCGCCGTGCGGATGGTGCGTGAGGCATGGGGCCGGGCACGGGGCGCGGTGGTGGGGGCAATCGCCTGCGCTCCGCCGGGCAGGAGCCGCCGCCCTTCGAGCAGCACGAGGCAGCCGAGCACGGCGATCAAGGGCCAGATGCCCAGCAGCTTGGTGCTGAGATCGAGGCCGAGCAGGAATGCGCCCAGCCACAGCCACCCGGCCCGCCCCCCGCGCCACCACAGGGTCAGCGCGATCAGCGCCCCGATGGTGAACGGCACGATCTCGGAGACGACATAGACCCCGATCCGGCTCCAGAAGACCCACGAGGGCGACACGGCCAGCAAGAGCGCCGCGATCCGCCCGGTGCCCCGGTCGAACCACAGGCGGCCCAGGACGTAGGTGAGGAGAATGGCGATCACCCCGGCGATGATGGGGAAGGCGCGCACGGCGACGACGTTGATCCCGCCGATCAGGAAGAACGGCACCAGCAGGTAGGTGCTGACGATGCCCTGGTAGTCGAGCAGCATCAGCGGCCAGTGGCGGCCAAACAGGTCGAGGCTGGCATTGTTCAGCAGATCGGTCGGCTGGCCCTGCACGATCTGCATCGCGGGCACGGCGTCTAGGGCTTCGTCGTAATAGAAGCCGGGGGCGGTGATCTGGTGGGTGGTGAGCAGGAGGAAGAGGCCGCAGGACAGGGTGACGATGATCAGATCGAGGATTTTGGCCGAGGGCAGCGCGATTCTAGGCATCCGGCCACCATTCGGCCAGCGCGCCCTTCAGCGCACCGCTGGCGGCCACCTGCTGGTAGACCGGCCCGGCCTGGCGGATCCATTCGCGGTATTGGGCCGTTTCGGGGGCATCGAGCGGGTCCAGCAAGGCCAGCGCCGCCGTCCAGGCGCGGAAGGCGCGCACCACCTGCCGAGTGAAGGCGACCTTGTCCGTACCCCCTGCCGCCGAGTTCATGGTCGTCATGCCGATACTGGCGATGAGGGTGCCGCCCAGTCGCCGGTCATCCAGAGCGCGGGCGATCTGGAGGCTTTGTTGGGCGTATTCCAGCGCGGCAGGGTAGTCGCCCCGGCGGTTCGCCAGGCTGCCCAGGCCGTGGAGGGCGCGGGCGGCGGCGGGCGCGGCCCAGGCCGCTTCGTCGTGTTCTTCGGCGCTGGTCACCACCGCCTGGTAGTGAACGCGCGCGACCAGAAAATCGCCCTGGCGAACGGCCAGCCCGGCCAGGCTCAGTGTCGCAGCCAGTTCGCCCTCGGTGTCGTGGGCGGCGGCGTAATAGGTGCGGCTCGTCTCGTAGCGTTGCTGCGCTTTGGTGAGGTCGCCCGCGCCGACAGCCAGATCGCCCAGGCTGGCGGCGGAGGGTCCGGCCAGGTCGGGGCGACCGATATGCTCGGCCAGCACCAGCGCTTCGTCGTAGAAGGCCCGCGCCGTCTCGCGGTCGCCGCTGATCCGGGCCAGTTGCCCGCGCAGATCGAGAGTCAGGATGATGCTCAACGGGTCGCCACTGGCGCGGGCGATCTCCAGGCTTTCGTTTAGCGCGGCGCTGGCCCCGTCCATATCGCCCGCTTCCAGCGCCAGCCGCCCCAGTTCGTGGAGCGTGGCCGACTGCCCGGCGCGGTTGCCCAGCTCCTGCTTGATCTGAAGGCTTTGCCGGTAGAATTCGGTGGCCTCGCTCGCCAACCCCATGTGGCTGGCAACGATGCCGAGCTGGTGCAGCGCGGCGGCTTCGGTGTCGGTGTCCTCGTCGGCCTGGGCTAGCCGCAGCACCCAGTTATACAACGTGGCGGCATCTTCCAGCCGCCCATCTTCCAGGGCCAGATGGGCCTGTGCGCCAATGGCAAAGGCATCGTTGGGTAATTCGTCAGGGGAGGGGATCGGCGTATTCATCTCTATTATTATGCGCGAAAGGCCGGATCGGTGTCAACGCGGGACGAGGTACGAGGTATGAGGTATGAGGTATGAGGTATGAGGTATGAGGTATGAGATGATCTTATGTATTGCATGTTGTTCTCGCATTTCAAACCTTAAACCTCAAACCTTAAACTTCATACCTCGTACCTCGTACCTCGTACCTCCGTCAGCTTCCGTATTCCCGCTGCGTCGCGTCGGCGATGATCCGGCGGACGATGGGGGTGGTGAAAAAGGCGGCGGCGGTGTCGCGGGCGCGACCGGGGCGGCCTACAAACCAGCGGCGCAGTTCGGTGATGTGCTCCACGTCCGGCTCGTCCTGCTGCAAGGCGCTGCGGAGTTCGCGGGCTTTGGTGATCAGTTCGGGATTGCCGATCTCGTCCAGGTCGGCCAGGAACGGGGCGAAGGCGGCGCGGAGTTGGGCCAGGCGGTCATCCTCGGCTAGGGAAGCAGCGGGCGGAACTGTGGGGGGGTTGGAGGTCGCAGGCGGCTGCGCAGTTAATGACGCGACCGAATCGAGAAGCGCCTGGAGCCGAGCGGCGGTCCCGCTGCCCATGACCAGATCGCGGGCATTTTCGATCAGCAGGCGCGTGGGGTGGGGCGCGCCCTCGGCGGGGTCCCAGTGTTCACAACTGTCCAGTATCGCATTAAGATCGAGCAGCTTGGACTCGGATCGCATGATCATGTTGGTCAGCCCCCAGGGCAGATCTTGCAGTAGCAGTGTGCGTCCGGCGCTGCTGTCTAGCACTCCCATCCCGGCCAGCGTTTCGAGCAATTGACGGCGCGTCTCGCGGTTCAGCAACCCCATCGTGTGTCTCCTCCTCTGGTTGAGGTTATTGTACTATGCGGCACCGGGGGATGCAAGTATTTACTCACCACGAAGGGCACGAAGGACACGAAAAATGATCTTCGTGTCCTTCGTGCCCTTCGTGGTGTACTCGCATTTATTGCTGCAAGCGGGCCAGGGCCTCGGCGGCAGCGCGGCGGATGGTGTCGTCGGAAGTGGTGTCCTGGGCGTGGCGGTAGGCGTCGGCGGCTTCGGGGCGCTGGCCGTTGTCTTCGTAGGTATAGCCGAGATAGAGCCAGGCCTGGTCGTAGCCGGGGTTGAGCTTTACCGCCTGCTGGTAGGCGGCGATGGCCTCCGGGCGGTGGGCGCTGTCGCGCAGGGACTGGCCCAGGCCGAACCAGGCTTCGACAAAGTTGGGTTCGTCGCGGGTGGCCTGGGTATATTCGCGCACGGCCAGATCGGTCTGCCGGGTCTGGAGGTAGACCTGGGCGAGATTGTAATGGGCCTGTGCCCAATGCGGGCGCACCTGGATCGCCAGTTGATATTGCTGGGCGGCAGCGGTCGCCTGGCCCTGCGCCGCGTAGAGGTCGCCCAGGAAGAGGCGCGGGTCGGCATAGAGCGGGTCCACCGCCACCGCCTTGAGGTATGCGTCCGCCGCGCCCTTGGTGTTGCCCTGCCGCTCATAGACGCGGCCCAGCCCGGCGTGGGCGGGCGGATAATCGTGCGGGGTCATGGCGATTGCTTGCTCGTAGGAGGTTGCCGCCGCCGTGAGCCGGTCGTGGTTGTAATGGTCGTCACCGAGCAGGGCGGCAGCTTCGGGCAGATTGGGCTGGGCCTGGAGCGCCGCCGCCAGATTTTGCTGGGCTGCTACATCATCGTTGCGGAGCAGGGCGGCGTGGCCCAGGCGCAAGAGCACCTGGGGATCGTTCGGCGCAAGGCCGCGTGCGGCTTCCAGCGGCGGGGCGGCGTCGGTCGGGTTGCCCTGCGCCAGGTAGACCTGGGCCAGTTCCAGATAGGGACGGGCACTGCCCGGCGTCACGCGGCGGCCATCCTGAGCGACCTTCAGCGCGTCATCGGGGCGGTAGAGATGGAGCAGCGCGCGCACCAGCCCGTCGCGGGCGTCCAGTTGTTGGGTATCAATGCCCAGCGCGCTGCGGTAGTCGCTCTCGGCCTGTCGCCAGTTGTAGGCGAATTCATAGAGTTGGCCGCGATGGGTGTAGGCTTCGGCGGGGCGGGTCTTAGCCTTGATCGCTGCTGTGTATTCGGCGATAGCTTTATCCCGTTGCCCGGTCTGCTCGTACAGGGCAGCCAGAGCGTAGTGGGCTTCGGGGTGGTTCGGGTCGCGGGCGAGCGCCTCCTGCCATTGTTTGCTGGCTTCGTCGGTCTGCCCGGCGGCGGCGAGGAGCCGCCCGGCCTGGTAGGCGGCCTCGGCATTGGTTTTGTTCAGCGTCACCACCTGGCGATAGGCGGCCAGCGCCTCGGTATTGTGTCCCGCCTCCTGCTCCAGTTGCCCCAGCAGCAATTGGGCCTCCCAATCGGTGGGGGTCGCCGCCACCGCTGCCTGGGCTTCGGCCAGGGCCTCGTCACGGCGGTTCAGGGCGTGCAGGGCCTGGGCATGATAGTAGTGGTCGCGTCCGCTCTGGGCGGGCACCGCCACCGCGTGCTCATAGGCGACGCGGGATTGGTCGGTCTGCTGGTTCTGGGCGTACAATTCGCCCAGGCGGATATAGACCGGGAGGTAGCCCGCGTTGACCTGATTCAGCGCTTCGTACTCGCGGATGGCGAGATCAAGCTTGCCGTCCTCCACATACATGGCGGCCTCTTCTTCGTAGGGGCCGGGGAGGGTCTGGTCCAGGTCTTTGGCCCGCTCGAACTGCTGGCGAGCGGCGTCGCGGTCGCCCAGCCGCCGGGAGATCAGGCCCATCTGGAAGCGGGCATCGGCGCGGTCCTGGTCGAGCCGGATCGCCTCATTGAAGGCGGCCAGGGCTTGCTCGTGGGCACCGGGTGACTTCAGGCCGATATTACGCAGGAGCCGGTCCAATGCGCTGGGTGGCGCCTCCTGGCGGGCCTGCTCGGCCAGGGCCAGCCCCCGGTAATACTGCGTGGTGCCCTCTTCACGATTGATGGCGCGAATATCCTCGGTTGCTTGCAAAGCGGTGAGGGTATCGCCCCGGCTCTGGGCCGCTCCTTCGGTGGTGTGGAGGGTGGTGACCCAGCCCTCATAGGTGGTGAGAGCCTGCTGGAACGAGTCCAGCGCATCGGCCAGGCGGCCTTCCAGCAGCGCCACCAGGCCCAGTTGGCGGACGGTGGCCGGATCGTCGGGGTTGGCCGCCAGGGCGGCCTGGGTGTAGGCGCGGGCGTTGGCGACATCCGCATCCTGGTAGGCCATCAGGCCGAGTTCCCGCGAGGCTTCCGCCTGCTGCGGGTCGCTGGCGACGGCGGCCAGGAAATCGGCGCGGGCGGCGGCCCGATCCTTCCGCCCGTAGAGGTTGGTGTGCCCGCGATTGGTCAGAATGCGGGCCTGCGCGGCGGGGTCGGGCGGCGGGTTGGCGGCCAGGGCACGGTCGAAGGCCCCGCGTGCATCGTCGGGCTTGCCCAACGCATCATCGGCCACACCCCAGTTGTTCAGCACGGCGGGCACACTCCAGCCCCCGGCATCCAGCGCGCTATAGAGGGGGATCGCCTCGTCGGCGCGGCCCAGGGCGGTCAACGCGTTGGCGTTGATGAACCCTGCGGCCCCCCGGATCGCCGGGCTGGTATTGTCGCTGAGGGTGGCGGCGGTGTCGCGAGCAGCCTCGAAATTCCCGCTCTGGTAGAGTAGCACAGCGCGCAAGAGTGGTTCCATCCCTTTGGCGGCGACCAGCTCCTGGTCGGGCAGGGGGATGCTGGTTGGGAGGAGCAGGCGACCCGCCGCGCCCATGCGCTCCCAGGCGGTGCCGGGCGGCACGGTGCGCAGGAGCAGTGTGGCCGAGAGCGTGCCCGTTTCGCCTTGCGGCAGGGTGCCCCACAACAGGGCGTGGTTGCCGCTGCTGTTCAACTCGCGCTCGGCTGCCGTCCCGTCGGCCAGGCGACCGGTGCTCCGCACCTGGATCAAGCTGAAAGCCTGCGTCGAGGTCTTCAATTCGGTGCGGAGCGTGTCGGCCAGGCGCTTCCCGGCGGCGCTGTTGCCGTTGCCGGGGCCTTCGCCAATATCGGCTACGGTCAGCACGGCGGTGCCCGCAGGGGGGGCTTTGCTCGCCCCTTGCGTGTTGACCAGCCACAGGATCAGCGCGACAATGATCGCCAGGATCAGAGTACCCAGGAGGACCGACAAGATCAGCGCCAGGGGGTTGCGCCGGGGGGGGATCACCTCCTCCTGGAGGTCGATCCAGTCACTGTTGTCTACCACCGGGCCACTGATCCGCCGCTCGGCAGTATCGGGCAACGGGGCATCGAAGGGCAGGATTTCGCCGCGCTGATAACCGGTACGGGGGGGTGTGACCACCAGTTGATCGTCGGTCAGGCGGTGGTCCTGCACCAGCGGGCTTTCGTCCAGGGCTAGGGGGAAATCGTAGCCGCCGCCTGCGTTCTCCAGCCGCCGCCGCCGCATTTCGGCCAATCGTTGCTGGCGCTCGGCCTCAGCGTCGCCGGGCAGGGGCACGGCGGATAAGGCAGCCGGGGCAGGGGGTCGCCCGCTGCCGCGCGGCACCAGCAAGTATGCCGCCCCGGCCAACAGCGCCACCCCGATCAGCCCCAGCAGAATGGCAAAAAGTGTGTCCATGCGGCTCCCGCGCTCCCTGTTTCAAGCACGTTCGTTGATAAATAGGGGAGGCCGGGGGACGCGGCATTGTTGTTTACGGCGTGCCTGCCCCCTGCCCAACTTGACATATCTAAATTATAGCACCCCTTACGGCTCTTGACAACCCCCGCTGCGGTTCTCTATACTAGATCGGCTTACTATGGATAACACGAAATTCGAGCAATTGCACAGCAACGCGGCTGTCCTTGGAGAGGCGCGTCTGGCGGCGGCAGTGCCCACCGGCTCCTCTTCGGACCCGCTGGCGGGTCCCGATCCCGGCCTCGTGCCGCGCGCCGCCCGCCGGGGGTGGGTGGGGCCGCTGCTGGGGGCCGTGGTGTTCGTGGTGCTGGCGGGGCTGCTGACCTGGCCGCGCCTGGCGAACGCTACGTGGAGCGTGGTAGACCCTGGCGACCCGCTGGAAGATGTCTGGACCCTGCGCTGGATCGACCACGCGCTGCTCACCGACCCGACCCAGCTTTATGCCGCGCCCATTTTCCACGGCTTCCCCCTGCCGCTGGCCTACGATGACACCTCGCTGGGTCCCGCCCTGCTGGCCCTGCCGCTGACCGTGCTCACCGGCAGTATGGTGCTGACCTATAACCTGCTGCTCGTGGCAAGCTATGCCCTGGCTGGGTGGGGGGCGTTTCTGCTGGCCCGGCATGTCACCCGCAGCCTGTGGGCCGGGGTCATCGCCGGGATGGTCTACGGCTTCTGGTCGTACACCTTCGCCCATATCAGCCACCTCAGCGTACTCTCGCTCTACCCGCTGCCCCTGGCCCTGCTGTGCCTCCATAAGGCATTCGAGACTGCCGGTTCCCCCGCCGCCGTCGCTAATAATCCGCAATCCGCAATCCGCATTCCGCCCTCCGCACTCTGGACGCTGGGCTTCCTCGGCTTGTTTCTCTGGCAGGCGCTCAACTCGTTCTATTATGTGGCTTACCTGGGCCTGGCGGCGGGAGCGTTGATCCTCTGGGAGGGACTGGTGGTGCGGCGCTGGCGCGGCTGGACGGGCCGGACGCGGCTGGGGATCGCCGGGGGCCTGGTGGGTGCGGGCCTGGTAGGCGGGCTGGCCCTGGCCCTGCTCAGCGCGCCCTACCGCGAGGTGCAGCGCGACTTCGGCTTCTACCGCAGCGCCGAGGAGCAAACCGCCTGGGCGGCCCATCCCGCCGACTTTCTGGGCGTGTCGCCGCGCAACCGCACCTACCGGGCGGTGTTGCCCAATGTCTGGCCGGAGCCGCTCTTCCCCGGCTTCACCGTGCTGGGCCTGGGCGCGCTGGGGCTGGGCCTGATCGGGGTCGCCGCCGTGCGCCGCCGCCCGTTGCCCATCGCCCGCCCGCCGGAAGCTGTCGCCCCGCCCGTAGCTGCCCGGTCCACCGGGGTGGGCTTTTATGCGTTGCTGGCGCTGGCCGGGGTCATCCTGTCGCTGGGGCCGACGTTGCAGGTGGGCACCGCCCAGGTGCCGCTGCCGTATAGCGTGCTGGGCACCCTGCCGGGCTTCAGCGGCCTCCGCTCGCCGGTGCGGTTGGTGGTGCTGGCGGCGCTGGGCTGGGGGGTGCTGGCCGGGTGGGGATGGCAGGGGCTGCTGGCCCCGCTCACCCGGCTGCTCGGCGATCAGCCTCGGCACTATGCCGCCCTGCTGGCTGCGCCGCTGACGGTCGTGCTGCTGGGGGTGCTGTGCTGGGAGCAGTGGCCCGTGCTCACGCCGACGACGCCGCTGCCCAACAAGGGCGTGGTGCCCCCGGCGTATCGCTGGCTGGCCGCCCACCCGGATAACGGGGTGCTGGCCGATTTCCCGATCGCTATCGGCCTGCGCGACCCGCTGCGGACTACCACACGCATGTATTACCAGGGCGCGCACGGTCACCCGCTGCTGAACGGCTACAGCAGCTTTATCCCGCCCACCTACAGCGAGATCGCCAGGGCGCTCGACTCGAATGTGGAGGTCACGCCGCAGGATATCGGCATCTTGCAGAGCATGGATGTGCGCTATCTGGTCTTCAACCGCCCGGCCTACAAGCGATCGCACTGGCAGCGCCTCCAGGCCAGGCTGGCCGGGTACGCCGAAGCCCGCTTGATCACCGACTATGGCGACGAGTTCGGCGGGGATGCGCTCTATATCCTGGCCCCCCTGCCCGATGCCGCCCGCCTGCGCCTGAGCGGGGCCTTGCCGTCCCGCCTTGCCCCCGGCCCCACGGTGCCGCTCACGATCACCATCACCAATGCCTATACCTATCCGCTGCTGACCCGTTTGCAGCCCCGCCTGGCATTGGAAGCGGCCTGGGTGCGGGCGGGTGGTGGTGCTGCACCCCCGGCAGGGGCGTGGCCGTTGCGCTGCGAAGTCGATCTGCCCCTGGTGTTGCCGCAGGGCACCCACACCTTCGCTACCGGGCTGCCGCCCCCGCCCGCCGGGCGCTGGGCGCTCCACCTGCGCCTCGCCGGTCCCGCGCCTCATTACCAGCCGATCGCGCCGTTGCCCCCAGTCGAGATGCCCTGAAACCGGGCAGCAAAAGAGCGGACCGTTGGGGCGCTCCGCTCTTTTTGTGTACTCTGCCGACCCGCTGATCGGGCGCGTTTACACACGCGACTCGCGCCGGGCTGCTGTGCCTGTTTCGGTGTTGACCTGGGTGGCGATGGGATCGATCTTGTCCGAGCTTTCCACCCCGATGCCGTGGACATAGACCAGATGCCCGCCGAGCCAGCCCTGGAACACCAGCAGCAGGTTCATAAACAGGTTCAGGCCGATGGCGATATAGAAGGCGGATGTGCTCGCCCCATAGTTGAGGGTGTGCGGCGCGTCGCCCCAGTTGCGCAGGAGGATGCTGGCAACGGTCAGCGGCACGATGAAGAAGGTGCCCATGATGAAGTGGAACGTGGCCGGGCGTTTAGACGGGGCCTCGGCGGGGATATTGATCCAGTCAATAAAGCCGGGCAGCGCCGCCGCCAGCGTCATCACCGCGCCGAAGATCAGGCTCCAGAAGGCCATCCGCCACCAGAAGCCGTCGATCTGGCCGAAGCCGAAGTAGAGCACGAGGAAGATAATATCCGCGACCAGCGCGATGGGATACAGCCCGAGCGGGAAGACAATC
>JBBSAN010000061.1:0-15113 GCA_038252265.1 Chloroflexia bacterium | reverse complement strand
GCTTTGGCCGCCGGGGCGCTGGGCGCTTGGAAGAAACCCGCCTCGTTGTGGCTAAGCGGTACCGGCACGCCGCCCGCCCGCGCTACCCCGGCCAGCCAGGCCAGGTAACCGGTCACTTCGTCTTCCAGAAAGTGTTGCCAGTCGTGGACCAACCCCTGCTGGAAAGGGGGCCGGGGCGGGGTGATGGCATCGAAGCGCCGCCAGCGAGTGCCCCAGGCCGCGTTGAGAGCGGCCACGTCGCCATAGGTGCGGGCCAGCCAGGCGTGGAAGCGGGCCACGGTGGTGGGGTTCCAGTCCCAGCGGCCCAGCCCGTTCTGTTGCAGGAAGCCGGTCTCGTTGTCCAACTGCCAGGCCACGACCGGGCGCTCCCAGAATTCCGCCAGCACCAGCGCCACCGCCGCGTACCAGCCCTGCACGGCAGCCCGGTAGGCCGGGTGCCCCAGCGCGAACGCATCCCAGTACGTCCCGCCGACCGGCGTTCCATCCGGCCCCTGCATCCGCGCCTGGGGGATCTGCGCGGCCAACCAGCGAGGATAGCCGAAGCCGTTGTACTCGGCGTTGATGTAGGGGCCGGGGCGGGCTACCACCACCAGCCCCTCGGCCTGGGCGGCGCGTAGGAACCCGGCCAGGTCGCGCCGCCGGTCGGTCGCCCCGGTGAAGTCGTAGTGGTCCGGCTGCGTCTCGTGCCAGATCCAGGGGATGTAGGTGGTCACGGCGTTGAAGCCCAACGCCCGCATCCGGCCCAGGCTGCGCTCCCACCCCTGGCGGGGCTGGCGGAAGTATTGCAGTTCCCCGGCGCGCATGAGCCAGGGCTGGCCGTCCAGAACGAGCGTGGCGTGGTGGGTGGTGAGGCGCGGCATGGGGCCGTCCTATGGCCGCCGCTGGCGGCGCAGCCCGCGCACGAGGAAAAAGCCTGCCAGCAGCACCATCACCCCGACCAGCCACCAGCGCCAGGGGTCGGCGGGGTTGCCGCCCGGCGGGGGAGTCGCGGCGGCCACCGTGCCCGGCGCCGTGGAGGTTGGCCCGGTGATCGGCGGCGCGGTGGGGAGGGTGGCGGGCGAGATTGTGGGGATGGGTGCTGCCTGCCGGATGCGGCTCATGAATAGCGTGAGATCGGCAATCCCGACCGGCTGTTTATTCTGTTCGCCACCCCACACGGTGTCAATGGTCAGGCGCACCCGGCCTGTCACCCGTCTAGCCAGCTTAAGCGGCTGGGTCTGGCTGGTATTGGTCCAGGTCAGCACCTGGGTTACCCCATCCGCCGCTGTGAGCGTGCTTGTTTGCGGACGGCTGTAGCGCATGGCACTGATATAGATGTTCAGCCAGATCTCATCTAGTTGCATATCCGGCGGCATGTCCCACTCGATCCATTGGCCTTGCGATGGTTGCCCAGGATCGCTGATCCAGCCGGTGTTCGCATCGTTGTCAAAGGCCTTCCCGCCATCGAACAGAATGCCGCCGGTGGTATAGGCCGAGGAGACCCGGATGCTGCCGGGCACCGGGAGGCTTGGTCCACCCGGCAACACTGTATCGGTAGGGTAAGCCGCCGGTGCTTGCGCGTTTCCCGGCACCGGATTGTTCGGCCCACCGGGGGGGACTGTGCGAATGGGGCTGGTGTAGACCAGCGTGGTCGCGCTACCGGTTGTGGCACTTCCAGCAAATTGTGTGCTGGCCTGCGCTGACTTTGTCCCCGCCACCAGCAGCACCAACCCCACCGCGCCCGCCAACACCAGCCCCACCAGCACGCCACTATGCCCCCCTTTCCGGCTCAGGAAAAGAGGGTGGGGGTGCAGGCGAGATTTAGCCCGCACCCCCCAACCTGGCCGCCCGCGATCCTCAGTACTCAGCACTCAGCACTCGTCAGTCAGCGGCCAGTGTTTCGCCCAGGCCCAGCTCGGCGGCACTGGGGACACCCCGCTCTGTCTCTTCGATCAGCCAGTCCACCACGGCGTTCAGATCGCCGCTCTGGCGGTAGACCTGGAGTTCGCGGTCGGCTCCGGTGCCCTGCGCCAGGATGGTATGGACGTAGTTGACTGCCTCGCGGCTGTCCAGTTCATCCACCACATCATCCACAAACTCCAGCAGTTCCAGCGCCAGTTCGCGCATCGGCACTTCGATACCCTTGCCGAAGTCGATCAGCTTGCCGTCAATGCCGTAGCGGGCGGCGCGCCACTTGTTCTCCTGGATCAGCGCCCGGTTGTAGACCCGGAAGCCCAGGTTTTGATCGCGCAGGCGGTAGAGCTTGTAGACAATAGCCTGGAACAGCGCGGCCAGGCAAAGCGTCTCGTCGGCGGTGACCGGCATATCGGCGATGCGGAACTCCAGGGTGGGGTAGAACGGGTGCGAGCGCATGTCCCACCAGATCTTCTTGCCGTCATCAATGCAGTTGGTCTTGACCAGCGTTTCGACGAAGCCGTTGTACTCCGCCCACGAATTGAAGGTGGGCGGGATGCCGGTGCGGGGGAACTGCTGCCAGACCACCGTGCGATAGCTCTTCAGGCCGGTGAAGCGCCCTTGCCAGAACGGCGACGAGGTGGACAGCGCCAGGATGTGGGGCAGGAAGTAGCGGGCCTCGTTCATGATCTCGATCCGTCGGTCGTTGTCGGGGATGCTGACATGGACGTGCAGCCCGAAGATCAGGATTGAGCGCACGACATCCTGGAGATCTTCTTCGAGGATCTTGTAGCGGTCGTTGGCGGTGATCAGTTGGTTTTGCCAGTGGGAGAACGGGTGGGTGCCCGCCGCGACGATGCGCAGTCCGCTCTTCTGGGCGGTATCAATGACGGTGCGGCGCAGGGTCAGGACCTCGTTGCGCGCCTCCGCGATGGTCCGGCAGACATCGGTGGTGGTTTCGACGATGGACTGCATCATCTCCGGCTTGACCCGGTCGCCCACCAGCACCTGGGTCTGGGCCATCATCTGCTCGATGTGCGGCTTGAGATCGCGGGTGGCCGGGTCCACAATCTGGAACTCTTCTTCCACCCCAATGGTAAACTCGTTGTCGGTCTCTAACGCGGCCATATGGCGGCTCCTCTCCGGTCTATCGTGGCCTGGTGGCCTGGGGGTGCGGCGGCGCTGCCGACGGGGGCGGGGTTACAGGTTGTTTATTTGCGTAATGATTTGCCCAGCACGTACAAGCACCCGTTGGGTAGCGGCAGGGAGATCATTGATCACGTCATTGTAATCTGCTTTGTTCCGTATCTGGCTCAGGTTTGCTAATTTCCAACCGATATCTTTCCGCCTGATGTCCGAGCTTGCGGCGTACTTACGCGCGACATAACGATGTGCATTGCTGGTTGGAATGCGTTCGCCATCAACATCGCGCAGGTGATTGCGCGCCTGGATAAAGGCGGCGTAGTAGGCGCGACTAATGGCGCTCCGTAGTTTGGCCTCAAGGCCCGGACGGTTGGCGCGACGACCCGCCAGCTCTTGCGCGATATAAAGGTACTCGTTCCAGTCAAATCTGGGTGAGTGTGAACTCATATAGACTCTATGTCAATCGTTAATCTCATTTGTGCCCGGTCCATCGGGTCGTGCAACCACCAGTCTGTTCCTAGACGGTCTAATACATCCAGCGAGTCCTCTACACTCAGATCGGTAGCGATGTAGGCCGTGATCCAGCAATCTTCTTCGGTGGACTCCGGATCGCAGCCGAATTCGAGAAAAAGCGGAGCACCGGGAAAATACTCCGCGAACTTGCCTTGCGCCTCCAGCAATAGCGGGATGAGAAAAGAATTGGCTTCGAGGAACTCTACAATAGTGGCGCGATTGCGGAAAGCATATAACTGTTCAAGTCGTTCGATATCTCCTGATGAGATCGGGTCACGTATAATGCTGACCGTCATAATCTGTACCCTCCTTGCTTGCCCATCGTCGTTAAGACCATATTAGCATGATCGGGGCGCGCTCGGCAAGGGGGAGGGCCGGGGCCTCCTGCCCCTCGTGTCAGGAGGCCCCGGCCTGCGAGGTTGGGTTATCCCTTCGGCTCGACCAGCATACTGGCCGTGACGGTGCCGGTCCCGGCGGTCACGTTGAGCAGCGCCTCGGCGGAGAGCCGGGTGAGGATGCCCTCACAGTCGGTGCCGTACAGGTAAGGATCGGTGTCGGCGGCGAGGTCGGCCACGATGATACTACCATCGTCGGCGATGAACGGGTACGGCTCTTTCTCCAGCACCACGCGCTCTTGCACGGCGAACGAGCTGTTCAGGGCGTCGGCCAGGGTGGCTTCCCACTCGGCCTGGCTCACCGTCCAGCCGATGACCACGCCTTTACCCCCGTATTCGTCGTTGGGCTTGAGCACCAGCCGGTCGCGGTTGTCGAGGATGAACGGGACCAGATCGACCGTGCCGCTGCCGTAGGTGGTGTGCTGTTCGTGGACCTTGCGCGTCCAGGGGATGTGGCGCAGGATCACCTCGCGCTGCTCCGGCGTGTACAGGTAGGCATAGGCGTCGTCGTGCAGCAGGGCCAGGCTGAGCTTTTTGTGCAGGAACTTGGCGCGGAAGGCGTTGATCACCATCACCTTGCCCGCGACATAGGCATCGGTGAACGGCTTCGCCACGTCGGGCTTTTCCAGCAGTTCGCTGGTCAGCACGCGCTTGTAAGCGATGTCGATCACGAACGTGCCTGATCGCAGCCGTCCGCCGCTCCATTCCAGTGCTTCGGGGGTGGTGATGATACATTCCAGCCCCTTGCCCTCGAAGTAGTCCTGGAACAGTTCGAACTCAGAGCTGGTCGGCACGCCCGCCCAGTCGATGATGGCAATGCGCGGGCGCTCCGGGAACTCGTTCGCGCCCCGGTTCTTGCGGAACTGGGCATACTGGGTCATTATTTCCTGGTAAAAGCGGTCGCGGGAGTAGATCGGGCGGACATCGTAGCTTTCCTGGAACTTGTGGACGGCGGGCAGATCCAGGAACACATTGGTCAGGATGTCGGTGTAGGAGATGGCCGCCGGCGACTCGCCGTTGCATTCGACAAAGTGCCAGGCGTGCTCTGACCAGAAGCTGTCCATGCGGATGCAGGGCGATGGCTCGCTGAAGCCGGGGTCCACCAGGGCCAGCCGTTCTTCTTCCTCGGTCAGGTCCAGTTGGGCGCGCAGCATCGGGTCGGCCACACACGCCTCGCGCAGCCGGATCATGGCGCGGGCCAGCGTGCCGCACGTCTGCTGGATATAGGCGTACTGGCGCGGAGTGACAAAGCGCGGGCGCAGGGTGCGGCTGAACGGCACGCCGCCGAAGGTCAGCTTGTCACTATAGCTGCGCGCAGTGAGCATCTCCGCCGACCGCTGGGCCAGGTCGGGGTTCGCCGCCAGCATTTCGATGTAGTCGGCTTCGGCGCGTTTGGTCGAACCCAGCGCGAAGTCGTCCAGCGTTTTCATGCGCCCCCCTCTCCGGCGGCTTCCAGTTCGGGCACCTCGTCGGGATTCTTATCCTGTTCGTGCTCGTGGGTCGGGCTGCTACTCCCATCCCCCGCGGTGGGCTTGCTGCTCACCTGGAAGGGCCGCCAGGTGTTCTGGAAGCCCGCGACCCCCTTGCTGGGGCCGGTGGTGGGGTCGACGCCGAGGGGCGCGGCGGTGGAATTGAGCAGCCCGTCCCAGCGATATTCGCGGCCCGGCACATAGTCGCTGAGGGCGCGTTCGATGCAGAGCCGGGCCATGTTCTCGACCACCCATTCGAAATAGATCGGGCCGACGCTGTAGTAGTCCATGTCGGGGGCGACGTTCAGGAAGTCGATGGCATAGGGCACGCCATCACGCACGGCGAACTCGACCGTGTTCATGTCGAAGCCCAACGCCTGGTTCAGTTTGCGGGCATCGTCCACCACGCGGGCGGCCAGTTCGCTTTCGAGGAAGCCGGGGTCATGCTGATAGCGCTCGTGGAACGGGTTGTCCGGCTCGTAGCGGATCGGCATGATGTTGGTCTGGCCCAGGCAGTAGCAGCGGACGTACTTGTCCCACTTGATCCCTTCTTGCAGGATCATGCCCAGTGTGCCGGTCTGGTCAAACGCCCAGATCAGCTCTTCGACCGAGTGGATCTTGTAGACGTTTTTCCAACCGCCGCCGATGAACGGCTTGAGGAAGGCGGGCAGGCCGGTATAGGCAATCAATTCATCCCACGGGATGGGGTACATCAGGTTGCGCAGCGACTCGGTGACCACGCCCTCGATATACGATTTCTGTGGCAGCACCACGGTCTTGGGCACGGCTACGCCCTGCTTGGTTGCCAGCGCGCATTCGAAGAACTTGTCGTCTGCCGACCACCAGAAGGGGTTGTTGATCACGATGCAGCCCTCAAGCACAGCCTGCTTGAGGTAGGCGCGGTAATAGGGGATCTCGTGTGAAATGCGGTCCACGATCACCCGATAGGGGCACGGCTCGTCCATGCGGGTGCCGCCCAGCGACACCAGTTCGGCGCGGACATTGTCGGCCTTGCCCAGTTCGTTGACCTTGTGCAGAAAGGCGGGCGGGAACGTGTTCTCGCGTCCGCACAACAACCCGATCTTGATTTCTTGCGTAGCCATAGCCTCCTCCTTGAGCGGTATGCCTGACCTTAGTACAAGAACTTGAGGGCCATCTGCTGCCAGATCGGCCAGTCATGCCAGGCACCCAGCCAGACATCCAGGAAATGGGGCACCCCTTTAGCCCACAGCGCCTCGCTCAGGTGGCGGGTGGAGGTAAGACAGATGTCGTCGGACCCGACGCCGAGGATAATGTTCTGCCGCCGCATCTGCTCCAGGTACCAATCGTCGCTGAGGTTGGGCAGGTATTCCAGCGGCGAGTTGTAATATTCCTGGAGGTCGTGCCCGCCGCGCAGCAAGAATTGCAGGCTGTAGGCCCCGCTCATGGCGACCACCTGTTGGATCCGGTCGGGGTGCTTAAAGGCGAAGTTCACGGCGTGGTACGCGCCGAAGCTCGTGCCGGTGGTGGTCAGGTTGTGGTTGACCTCGCCGTTGCGGTCGGCCCACCAGGGCATCACTTCGTTCAGCAGGTAGTGTTCGTAGGCGTTGTGCCGCAGGGCACGGTCGTGCACAGGGATGCGGCGGTTGTACCAGCTTTCGGTGTCCACGCCGTCCACGCAGAGCAACTGGATCGATCCGGCGTCCAGGCGCTCACGCAGCGTGTTGACCATGCCGAAGTCTTCGTACTGGAAAAAGCGCCCCATCGAGGTCGGGAAGACCAGGATCGGCCTGCCGCTCTGCCCGAACAGCAGAAATTCCATTTCGCGGCCCAACGCCGGGCTGTACCATTTGTGGTACTCACGATTCATACGGGATACTTCCTTTGTGTGCAGATGTGTACAAATGTGGGTGGGCGGGCCGCGCCCCCGTAGAGGTGGCCCGTTGCGGGCACATTGTAGCAGGTTTCGGGCCGCAGTGCAAGACGATCCACGACGGGGCACGACGGGGCACGCAAGCGGGCCAGCCGCCCGGCTGGCCCGCGTTTGTCGTTTTGGGTTGCGGTCTTATGGCGTCGGGAGGGTGAGGGCGGGGTCGTTGAAGCGGCTGAAGGTATAGCCGACGCTGAGCCAGCCGGGCACGCCGGACGGCTGGGATGGGCCGGGCGTGGGGGTGGGGCTGTTGGGGTCGAGAGACTGCGCCATCTGGCTGAAGATTGTGTTAACCTGCTGCCCCAGCGCCCTCATGTCAATGTCGCGGTGGGCTTTCAGGATATGCAGGGTGGCCGGGTCAATCCAAAACTCGGCGACCTCTTGCGCTCCCGCTCCACCCGCCGTAACGATCACATGGCGGGTCGGCACCGTTCCGATCAGTTCCAGGGTTCCGGTATCGCGGACACTCCCGGCAGCGAGCAGCAATTGGAAATCGCGGATGAACTCCGGTCCGCCTACGCCCATCGGCACACCATAGACCCGCGCCAACTGGAGGTTCAGGTCATCGGTCAGGGTGAGTAGGGTCCAGGTATCACCGTTCTTGAGGTACACGTTGGGGCCGATCCGTAGCTGTTCCTCACTCTGCGCGCCCGCTGAGAGGACCGCGTGGCTCTGGTCGGGGCCGACAAAATCCACCATCCCGTTCGGCGCAGACACAGTACTGGGCGGCTGATCCCCTGTGCTGGTCGCTACCGCCAGGTCCAGATGATAGCGCTCCAATTGGGCCATCGTGTCGAATGCCTGTTGGAGCAAGTCACGCGCCTGGGGCGGCGGCGGGGTGGGGGGCACCAGCGTATCGGTCGGAACGGGTGGCGCGGGGGTGGGCAGCGGCGTGGGGGTAGGAACTGTGTCGCAGGCCGCAAATAGTAGGGAGGCCATCAGCAATATCCCCATCAGCATCCATCGGCCTTGTCTCATTGTCCGCCTCTCTCCTTCGCTGGTTTAAACGAGAGGGGCACGAACAATTCCGTGCCCCTCTCTTTACGTTTATATACGTTGGCTGGGTGCTGCCGGTTACGGCACGGTCGGGATGGTGATCGAGGGATCGTTGTGCTTGGTGATCACCACGTTGATGTTGATATTGACCGCCGGGGTGGGGGTCGCCTGCTCACCACCGGGCGTGGCGGTGCCGCCGAAGGCCGCCGACATGGCGTCGAACAGGAACTTCATCAGCCCGCCGATGTCGAGCGACAGGTCGAGCTTGTGCAGGTACTTGGTGTTCGGGTCGATCCAGAACCCGCCGCCGCCGAAGCTGACATTCTGCATGTTCGGCGGTAGTTGGTCGGTGCCGCCCTGTTCCCGCATCATGCTCTCAGCGTCCATCTTGAAGGTGAAGTGCCGGGTCGAAACACCATCGAGCGTTTCGTTCTGCTGGGTGTCACTGAAGCCACCGACGCTACCCAGCAGCGGGGCGAGCGACTTGATGACGTTCGGGTCCTGAGCCAGTTGGCTCGGGTCGGTGCCGGGCACCAGCCCGCCCATCATGCTGCCCACGTCGCCCCCCAGGCCGCCAGCGGCCCCGGCGGCAGGGGTAGGACTGGGCTGCACCTCGGTCCACTTGCCGTCGGTCCCCTTCTCGTAGGCTTTCCCGCCGCTGACCACCTCTTCAATCGCCTTGCCTTCGGCGGTGCCCTTGACGTAGAGTTTGTCGGGCGCGACGTAGTCACCTTCCAACTGGACCGGCTGGGTGAAGACTTCGCCGCTCACTTGCATGGTGAAGTGATAGCTCTTCAACTCCTGAGTAGCCGTGACCGCCTGCTGGATCAGGGCGACATCGCCGGAAGTTGCCATCATGCCCCCACCAGGGGTCGCCATCATGCCGCCCGTGGTGCCGATGGTGGCTGCCGGGGTCGTGCCCACCATCGCCGTCGTGGTGTTGGTCGGCGCGGGGACGGCGGTGTCGGTCGGCACTGCCGTCGGGGGCGGGACGGTCGCCGTCGGCGGGATCGGGGTCGCCGTGGCGTTGTCGCCGCCACAGGCCGCCAGCAGCCCCAGCATCATCGTCAGGATGACGGTGATCGAGACATATTTCAGTTTCATCATACCACTTTCCTCCTCTAGTTAGCCGGGCAGAGCGGTGTTGCTTGCTGCGCCGCTCTGTCATCGCGAGTGCGGGGTGCCACGTTATATAGACCGGTGTACTGCCCATTTGTCACCGGTCGGCACGGTCGAACATGGCAGGATGGCGCCCCCCTTTATTGTCCTTATATTGCTGCCGCGTGTCAAGGCGTTACGGCTATGCGGTGAGGGCGGGTGCATTCTTCTGGGTAGGGGCCGACCCACGTGTCGGCCCTGGTCGGGCGTCCGAACAGTCCGCGCCTTGACGAACGGCAAACCTGAAGATCACGGATTCCCCACCAGGCGCACACGTGGGTGCGCCGCTACATCAACAGAGCTGCCACCCGCACCTGCTTAAGTCTTGAGTTGCACTGCGGCAGGCAGTATCCTGCTTACGAGCCGGGCGCGCTGATGATGATCGGGGTGTCATAGTCGCGGAAATCGACCGTGACGGTGCCGGTATTCGCGCCGGAGGGGTCGCCGCCGAAGGTGAGCAGCAGCCGCTGGAGCCGCCGAGTGTCGGGGGCGATCCAGACCTCGCCCGCCGCCTGAGTCCATCCCAGCCGGGTGCCCGCGCCCAGCGCGACCGGGCTGAGGGTGAAAGTCAGGTGCCGGGCGGGGGTCGTGGTGCCCGGCACGGGGTCGTCGCCTACCAGATCGGCCTGGGCGGCATAAGTCAGCAGGCCGAGCAGATCTTGGGGGTTGGGCGGCGTCTGCAAGGGGCTGCCGTCGGGGGTCAGCGTGGCCCGTTGCCAGGTGCCGTCCAACTGGAGGAGATAGGTGTCGGGGCCGATCACCACCACTTCGACCGGGCGCACCACCGTCTCGTAGGTGTAGTGCAGGTGCTCTGGGGCCTGGTACTCGCCTTCGCCGCTGAGCGTGACCCGGCTCTCGGTCGGGCCAATCGCCAGGTCGGTGTGGAAGCGATAGGTGGGTGCGGCGGCCATCGCGGCCAGCATCGCCGTGAATTCTGGCCCGGCAGCCCCGCCCACCGGCGTGCGGACCGGTCCCAGCGGGGTCGGCGTGGGGGACGGGGTGGCCGTAGGCGTGGGCGACGGCGACAGGGTAGGCGAGGGCGTAGACGAGGGGGAAGGCGTGTGCGTCGGTGACGAGAGGGGGGGGGCGGTGGCGGTCACTGTGGAGGTCGCGGTCGGCACCGGCACCGGGGTAGGGCTGGGGGGATCCAGATCCAGGCACGCGGCGGTGCCCAACAGCAGCCCCATCAGCACGGCGCACACCAGAAAGGGCGCGACCCCTCGCGCCCCTCGCCGCCCGAATTGCCTGCCTGCTCCCGTTCGCCCGTTCACGCGATCCCTTGCCCCTCAATGCTCGTGACAGGTGGTTAGTGGTTAGTGGTTAGACTACGCATCATGCATCACGCATCACGCATCACGCAACTCACAACTCGCAACTCGCAACTCGCTGCTCAACTCGCCACTTCGGCCAGCAGATCCAGCACCTGGGCATGGAGCGTGGCGTTCGCGGCGACCACGCCGAAATCTTCCAGCGTGATCGGCGTGCCTTCCCAGGTGGTGATCGTGCCGCCCGCCTCTTTGAGCAGCAGCCAGGCGGCGGCGAGATCCCAGGGCTGCAAGTGGAGGTGGACGAAGCAATCAATGCGGCCCGCCGCCACATAGGCCAGGGCCAGCACTGCCGACCCCATGATCCGCAGGCGGCGGCTGCGCGGCTGCACTTCCTGGGCGGTGTGCATCATCCGCCGCGAAATGGCCTGGTTGTAACCGATGTCGCAGGCCAGCACCGCCTGGCGCAGGTCGGGTACCGTGCTCACCTGGATCGGGACGCCGTTCAGGGTGGCCCCACCGCCCCGCGTCGCGGCGAACAGTTCGTCATGCAGCGGATCATAGATCACGCCGATCTCGGGGTGCCCGTCACGCTCGTCGTAGCGGGCAATCGAGATGCACCAGAAGGGGAGTTGGGCCGCGTAATTGTGCGTGCCGTCCAGCGGGTCGATGATCCAGCAATAGCCGGAGGTGCCCGCCTGCTTGCCGCGCTCCTCGGCCAGGATCGCATCGGCGGGGAAGGCCGCCCGCACGAGGTCGCAGATCAGCGCCTCGGTGGCGTGGTCTACTTCGGTGACAATATCCTGCCCCCCCTTGGACGAGATTTGCAGGGTACCGCGAAAGGATGCGCGGGCCAGTGCCCCCGCCTCGCGGGCTGCGGCAGTGGCGATGAGCATGGCGTCGGGTTCAGTCATGATAGTGTGGCCTTTTGGTGGTTAGTGGTTGGTGGTTAGTGGTTGGTGACGTAAGGGTACTAACCACTAACCACCAACCACTAACCACCCGCCGCTCGTTACGGCGTCGGCGTGCCCACGGGGGCGGCACCGCCGGTGGGCACAGCGGGCGCAACGGGTGCCGCGCCGGTGGGGGTAGGGATCGCGGTGGTGCCGGGTGCAAGCGTGGGGGCCGCGCCGGTGGGTTGTGCTTGCGGTTCCACGGTCGGCTCCCCGACAATCGGCACGTCGGACGGCAAGCCGCTGGTACAGGCCTGGTTATAGACGGCGAAGGTCACAAACGTCTGGACTTTATAGTCCTTCCGCAGCCCGCAGACCCATTCCAGAAACTTGCTCACCCGTTCATCGTCGTTTTTGGCGGCGGTGGTGGCGGGCATGTGCTTGTTCGCCATTGCCGCATAGATCACGCTGGCAAGCACGTTGTGATCGTATTGCTCCTGGGTCAGCTTATGGTCGGTCAGGAACTGGGCGAACGGCTTGTCGGCGGTAGTGTCGTGGGTGTGGGCCTGGTCGAGCATCTGCTTCTGCTCGTCGGCAGTGGGCAGCATGTTCTCCTTGACCGCCTGCTGCTGGATGATCTCGAAGTTGATCAGCTTGTCCAGCGAATCGTAGTAGAGCACATCGAGTGCCCGCGTGCCGGTGATGCCCTCGAAATTGTTGAGCATCATCGCCGAGAACGGGTCGGCCAGCATGTTGTTCTTGTCAATGCCGATGCGGCGCTGCCAGTCGTCATACATGATCGGCACGCCGTTGACCTTCGCCACGATTTTGTCCGGCGGCGCATCATAGTTGGCCTTGCCGGTGATGCTGGCATCGGGGGTGGGGGTCAGCACATAGGTGACCGGGGCATTGAACACGCCTGCTCCGGCCAGGGCTGCTCCCCCGACGACGACCAGGAGCAGTGCAGCCAGGATGCCCAGGCGCAGCTTGACTGCTCCACTCATCGTGCGCCGGGCGACCGGATCGGCGCTGGGCCGGACCTTGATCGTCTCCTCGACGGTGGGCTGGCGGCGCTTGGAGCGGGTGGGATCGCGGCGCTGGGGCGGAGCCGTGGCGGGCCGCACGGCGCGGCGGGCAGGCGTACTCACTCCGCCGCCGGGGGTTGCCGTCTCTCCGGCTGCCGTCAGGGGCAGCGCGTCGTCGTCCGGCTCCTCCTCCTCCTCGTCCAACTCATCGCCGGTCTCATAGGGGGCCAGGGTGGCGGTGGCGCGGGGGGCGGGGGGGCGGCGAGACCGCTGCGGCACGGGGGCAGGGGCGGCGGCGACTTCATCTTCGCCCTCCGGGTACTCCTCCCATTCTTCGTCCTGGAGTTGGTCTTCGTTTGTATCGTAGCGGGACACCGGTTGCTCCTCTAGTAGGCAGTAGGCGGTGGGCAGTAGGCAGTGAATAATTAGCCGCGGATTCGGACAGTCGCGTGTTTTGCCTGGGGCACACTGCCTAATGCCTACTGTCTACTGCCGGCTATTAATCGTCCAGACTCAGGATCGCCATAAAGGCTTCCTGGGGCACTTCGACGCTGCCCACCATCTTCATGCGGGCTTTGCCTTCTTTTTGCTTTTCCAGCAGCTTGCGCTTGCGCGTGATGTCGCCGCCGTAGCACTTCGCCAGCACGTTTTTGCGCATCGCTGAGATCGTCTCGCGGGAGACGACTTTGCTGCCGATGGCCGCCTGGATCGGCACGTCAAACATCTGGCGCGGGATCAGGCGGCGCAACTTGTCCACCAGGGCGCGGCCCTTGGCGAACGCCTTGTCGCGGTGGGTGATGATCGACAGCGCATCCACCGGGATGGCGTTGACCAGGATATCGAGCTTCACCAGATCGGCGGCGCGATAGGCCGCGAATTGATAGTCGAGCGAGGCGTACCCCTGGGTGCGCGACTTGAGCACGTCGTAGAAGTCCACGATCAACTCGCTCAGGGGGATGTCGTAGAACAGGGCCACCCGGTTCTCGTCCAGGTAGTCGGTCTTGACATAGGTGCCCCGCCGCGTGGTCACCAGATCCATGATCGCGCCGATGTAGCGGTTGGGGGTGACCACACTGATTAGCATCCACGGCTCTTCGACGCTCTGGATGATATTGGCGTCGGGCATGTCGCTGGGATTATCGACCACCACGGTGCGGTTGTCTTTGGTAATGACCCGGTACTCTACGCTGGGGGCAGTGGCGATCAGGTTCAGGTCGTATTCGCGTTCCAGGCGTTCGCGGATGATCTCCATGTGGAGCAGGCCGAGGAAGCCGCAGCGATAGCCGAAGCCCAGCGCGTTGCTCGTCTCTGGCTCGAAGGCCAGCGAGGCATCGTTCAGGTGGAGGCGGCCCAGTGCCTCGCGCAGCAGGACGTAATCCTCGGTGTCCATCGGGTAGAGACCGGCGAAGACCATCGGCTTGACTTGCTGGTAGCCGGGCAGCGGTTCGGTGGCCGGGTGGACGGCGCTGGTGATCGTGTCCCCCACCCGGCAGTCGCGCACCACCTTGAGGCCGGTGGCAACATAGCCGACCTCGCCGGTGCGGAGCACGGTGGTCGGGGTCATTTCGGGGGTGAAACAGCCGATCTCCAGCACTTCAGCGGGGGCCTCGGTCGCCATCATCATCACCCGGTCGCCGGTCTTGATCTCGCCATCCATCACCCGGCAATAGGCGATCACCCCTTTGTACGAGTCATAGTGGCTGTCGAAGATCAGCGCGCGCAGGGATTGGCTGGTGCTGCCGCGCGGCGGCGGCACGCGGGCGACGATGGCTTCCAGGATCTCCGGCACCCCCCGCCCCTCTTTGGCCGAGGTATAGATCACATCGTCGGAGGGCAGCCCGATCACCTTCTCGATCTCGCCCGCGACCAGTTCGGGTTGGGCCGAGGGCAGGTCAATTTTGTTGACCACCGGGATCAAGGTCAGGTCGTGTTCCATCGCCAGGTAGACATTTGCCAGCGTTTGCGCTTCGATCCCTTGCGCCGCGTCCACCACCAGCAGGGCACCCTCACAGGCGGCCAGGCTGCGGCTCACCTCGTAGGTGAAGTCCACATGGCCGGGGGTGTCGATCAGGTTCAGCTCGTAGGTCTCGCCATCCGCCGCGGTGTAGCTCATCCGCACGGCGCGGGCCTTGATCGTGATGCCCTTCTCGCGTTCCAGGTCCATGCTGTCGAGCAATTGGGCGACCATCTGGCGTTCGGGGACGGTGCCGGTCAGTTGCAACAGCCGGTCGGCCAGGGTCGATTTGCCGTGGTCGATATGGGCGATGATACAGAAATTGCGAATGTGTTTTTGATCAGACACGGTGGCGTACAAATCCTTCTTGCGGCATAAATCACAATCCAGCACTTAAGTATAGGTTTGCCGCCCCCCTTTGTCAAGCCGTGCCCCAGGCACCCCACGGCTGATGCAAAGTCCGTAGACCTCGCAAACAGCACCTTTCTGCGGTACGATAG
>JBBSAN010000060.1:0-15254 GCA_038252265.1 Chloroflexia bacterium | reverse complement strand
CTGGTCTACGTGGGCAACGTAGACGCCGGGAGTGAGCCGGGTACCAGCACGACCGGACCGGTAATCAGTCTGCCGTCTCAGAGTTCCAGTAGCGGATCACCGCTGATCACGACCGCCGCTCCTGCGCTGGTTATGGGGGCGGTGAACGATCCCGGCGGGGGCGATATAGCCGCGTCTCTTCTGGGTGCCGCAGCCTCCGATGTCCCCCTCAGTGGGGCGGGGGCTGTGTCCCGCGATCCGATCCGTGGGGGCGACGCGGGCCGCCGTGTCGCCGAGAACTCGGGCGGGGCGACGATGGGCCAGCTTGCCGACACCAACGTCGAAGCCGCGCCCGCGCCGATCACCATCGGGGAGCGAGAAGAGATGGAAGACGACCGCACCGATGGCTACTGGCGTATCGGTTAGGCTGCGCGTAGGCTGCAACGTGCCCCAGGGTGCTGATGAGCCACGCTGCAACCGGCTGTTTCTGTTCTGATTATTACCGGGGGCGGCCAGGTCAGGTCGGGTCAGGGCATGAAGGGAGGGATGTGCTGGCAGTGCATACAGATATTTGCTCAGATATTCCGATTTGTCATCGTAGACAAGCCAGGCCAATAAGCCGCAACTGTTGCGGTTTAGAGTAAAGGACTCAGGAGGAAAGTTACAATGGCGAAACGATCTACCAAATGGATGCTCCCGCTGGCATTGCTCGTCATCAGCTCGATGCTGCTGGCCGCTTGCGGCGCAGATGCGACGGCCACCACCGCCCCGGCGGCAGCTCCCACTGCTACGGTTGCGGCTCCGGCGGCAGCCCCCACTGACACCGTAGCGGCCCCGGCGGCAGCCCCCACTGACACCGTTGCGGCAGGTGCCGTAATGACCGCTACCACCGGCACGGGCACCAGTGGCACCTTTGACCCCACAGCCTACAAGAAGAACGCGGTTGAAGCAGGAGCCACCCTGCGCGTGTCCAGCTGGGGCGATACGTCTGAGCAGGGCGTGAATGCCGCCGCGATCAAGCGCTTCAACCAGATCTATCCCGACATCAAGATCACCTACGAACCCCAGCCGTCTGACTATCAAACCAAGCTGCTCGCCCAGATCAAGGGGGGTTCGGAGCCGGATGTCTTCTATATTGACCCGGGCCTGGGCTACCAGCTCATCCCCAACAACATTTTGCTGGATCTGACCGCCGCTCTGGCCGAGACAGGCCGCAGCAAGGACGACTACTTCCCGAACCTGATCAATACCTTCAACGGCAAGGATGGCAAGATCTACGGCCTGCCCAAGGACTTCGGCTCGTTGGCGCTCTTCTACAACACCGATATGGTCAAGACCCCGCCGAAGGAAGGCTGGACGCAGGACGACTTCAGCGCCTTCGTCAAAGAGAACAACTCGGGTAGCGGCCAGAGCCAGGTCTTCGGCTTCTCCACCGACCCCGACTTCGAGCGCTGGGGCGCGTTCGCGCTGGCGAACGGCGGCAAGATCATTGACAACAACAAGTGCGCCATCAACAGCGATATCGGTGTCGCCACGCTGACCTGGTGGTACGGTCTGTACACCGACAAGACGGCCACGATCCCGGCGGATATCGGGGCCGGGTGGTCGGGCGAAGGGTTCGCCAAGAAGCGCATCGTCAGCACCGCGCAGGGCGGCTGGCTGATCCCTTTCCTGGACGATCCGAAGGCCGCGTTCGGCGTGAAGTATGACGCTGTCTCCCTACCGGTCGGCAAGACCGGCGGCAAGGCTGATCTGCTCTTCTTCAACGCCTGGGGCGCCTCGGCCAAGAGCAAGTATCCGAAGGCGGCGGCAGCGCTCGCCGTGTTCCTCGCCAGCCGCGAGAACGAGGGCGCGATCTTGCAGACCGGCTTCGCTCTCCCCGCCCTCCAGGGCTTTGACAACGATCCCTTCTTCCAGAAGTCCACTGTCCAGAGCAAGATTTCGAAGCTGATCTATCAGACGGCGAGCTATGGCACGGCGGACTATTACGGCGGTATCAACGACTCCAAGATCAAAACGGCGATCAATAATGCCACCGCTCGTGTCTTCGCCAAGCAGCAGGATCCCAAGGCGGCGCTGGATCAGGCGTGCCAGGAAGTTGATCCGCTGCTCGCAGCCGGTCAGTAGTCTCACTGTAGTGGGGCCGGATCGGGCACCGCCCGGTCTGGCCCCTGAACCCCAGGTTCACTGATGGCCCGGCACCACCCCTGGTGCCGGGCTGCTGAGGAGGCGCGTTATGGCTACACCGGCCCAAACAGCTCCGGTCCCCCAGCCAACCGGGATGAGCCGCAAAACCCTGGAGACCCTGACCGGCTATCTCTTCGTCTCGCCCTGGCTTATCTCCTCCATTGTCTTTACCTTCGGGGCGATGATCTACGTCTTCTACCTGAGCTTCACCGACCTGCAACTGCTCAACGATCCGAAACTGATCGGGTTCGAGAATTACACCAAAGTCCTGACCGACAAGCTCTTCCAAACCTCTGTCGGTAATACGGTGGCGTATGCCGTGGTGGTGACGTTCTGCCAGACCTGGCTGGCGCTGATCCTGGCCGTGGTGCTCAACGCCAAGATTCGCGCCAAGCAGTTCTTCCGCATCGCCTGGTACATCCCCAGTGTCACCTCATCGGTGGTGATTTCGCTCATCTTCGTCTGGGTCTTCCAGAAAGAGGGCATCCTGAACTTTGCGCTCACCACCCTCTTTGGCTGGACCGGGTTCCAGCCGGTGGCCTGGCTGACCGATGCGGGTGCCCACACCGCCCTGCCCGCACTGATGATGCTGGCTGTCCTGACGACCTCGCCCACCTTCATGCTCTACTTCCTGGCCGCGTTGCAGGACGTCCCGGAAGAAGTCTATGAGGCGGCCAGCCTCGACGGTTGCACCGGTGTGCAGCGCTTCTTCCAGATCACTGTGCCGATGCTCCGGCCCATCATCTTCCTGGTCGTCGTGCTGGGCACGATTGGCACGCTCCAGGTCTTCGATCAGGCCTACATCATGACCGCCGGGGGTCCGCTCAACCAGACAACGACGATCAACCTGCTGATTTACCAGTCGGCCTTCACCAACTTCAACATGGCCTATTCCGCAGCGATGTCGTTTATCCTGTTTGTGATGATCTTCGTGCTCTTCCTGGTCCAGAACCGCTTCCTGGGCGGAAGCAACACGGGCAACTAATCCGTCTGCGGTTTTAGGGAGGTGACTCTATGGCGACGACAACGACCACCCAACGTGCAGAAGCCGTGGTGCCCGGCAGTTCGACGCAAAGCGTCGGCCAGCAGCCCAGCTTCTATATCAGCATGACGATCCGCTATCTCATCCTGATCCTGCTGACGATCTTCTTCCTCGGTCCGTTTGTGATGGCGCTGTTCGGCTCTTTCAAAACCACCCAGGAAGTGCTGGCCTGGCCGCCCACTCTCTTGCCAGAGAACTGGCGGATCCAGAACTACCCCGATGTGTGGAACGCGCTGGCGGATGCGGATGGGAACTCGTACTTCCCGCGCTGGATCCTGAACAGCCTGATCCTGGCCTCGACGATCACTGTGGCCCAGCTTTTCTTCTGCTCGCTGGCGGGCTTCGCCTACGCGCGGTTGAACTTCAAGTTCAAAGGCTTCGTCTTCGCGGCGATGCTGTCCACGATGATGATCCCCGGTATGGTGCTGATGATCCCGCAATACCAGATCCTCAACGCCCTGCACCTGGTCAACACCTATGGGGCGATCATTGTCCCGAACCTGACCAGCGCCGGGATGATCTTCCTGCTGACCCAGTTCTTCCGCAGTATTCCGAAAGACCTGGACGAAGCGGCCTATATCGACGGCGCGGGCATTTTCACCACCTTCTGGCGGATAATCCTGCCGCTGGCCCGCCCGGCGCTGATCACGGTAGCCTTGCTGAGCTTCCAGGGGGTGTGGAACAGCTTCCTCGGTCCCCTGGTGTTGCTCAATACGCCCGACATGTTCCCGTTGACCGTGGGCCTGGGCTTCCTCAAGGGCCAGTACGGGACGTTCTACAATGTGGTGCTGGCCGGGTCGATGTTCAACACCATCCCGATGGTGTTGCTGTTCCTCGTCTTCTCGCGCTTCTACATCCAGGGCGCGACCTACAGTGGCGTCAAAGGCTAAGGCCGGAGGGCGGCAGCGTCCTCCTGGCCCGCTACGCCTGGCTTTTACCCGCGCCGTGCAGGATTGGTATTACGGGCTGATTCCGTTCGCGGCGATGAACTTCGTCTGGCTCTTCTGCATCTTGACGGTGGTCGCCGGTCCTCCGGCGACCGCCGCCATGCTGGGGATCGCCCGCGACGGGGCGATCGGGGTGGGGGCCGAACCGAGCAACTTCTGGTTCTACCTGCGGACCTTCTTCTGGCGGGCCTGGAAGATGGGTCTGATTACCTTGCTGGGCACGATCATCCTGATCACGGACATGGTCTACTACGCCAACCTCCTGAGCGGAAACTCGGTCCTGGTCAACGTCGGCGTCTTCTTCTTGTTGTATATCCTGATCGTCTGGTTCGAATGCTTGCTCCTCGCCTGGCCCCTGCTGGTCAACCAGCCGCAGATGCCGATCCGTGATGTCTTGCGTAACGCGGCGATCATCGCCTTACGCTCGCCGGGGCTCAACTTCGGCCTGGCCCTGATCGTGTTCCTCCTCCTCTTGTTCTCGCTCGCTCTGGCGATTGTTTTCTCGTTGGCCCTGGCGGCCTTTGTCTCCTTGCTCGTGCAGCACTATCTTCATTTGCAGGCTCCGGTTCTTGCCAATTTCCCGCCGCGTCCGGGGGAATCCTCGGTTCCGGCGATATCCCCGGAGTAGGCGGGCGCTCACGCACCTTTGGTGACGGCACACCGTGAAAGGGGAACCTCCACCATGCGCGAGAATCAGGCCCCCTTCAAGATCCGGCTGGGCGCGGCGCTCGCTTGCGGGGGCCTTCTTGCCGGATTATTAAGCGGTTGTCTCGATCAGGTAACGCCGACCGTGCCACCGACGCGCACCGCGCCCCCACCCACCGCGACCGCCACCGTGGCGCAACAGGCGACCGTGGCCCCATCGGCACCGCCTGCTGCCACCCTCACCGTCCCCACCACGCCGCCCATTGCTGCCCCCACCGAGGCTACCGTACCCGGCTGGCCCGGCGACTCGGCCAAATGGACGACCGGTAACAAGCAGGGCCTGGGCACGACGATTGGCCCGGATTCCAAAGTCTGGTACACCCTGGCCGACGGCACGTTGAGCGAGGTCTATTACCCGCGTGGCGACACCGCCGATGTGCGGTCGCTCGACTTCGCCGTCACCGACGGCACCTCCTTTGTGGACCGCGAGATCACGGACACGGTGCATACCGTGCGGCTGGCCGATCCGCGCTCGCTCACCTATGAGCAGGTCAACACCGCGAAGTCGGGGCGCTACCGGCTCACCAAGACGTATATCACCGACCCGTCCCGTTCGACCGTGCTGGTGCAGGTGGCATTCGAGCCGCTCACCCCCGGAACCTACCACCTGTTCGTGCTCTATGACCCGGCGCTGGGCAACTCCTCCCTCCATGACACGGCGACCCGCAACGGGAGCGGCACCGACGTGGCGCTGCTGGCGAACGAGGGCAGCGCCGTCGCCAGCGCCCTGGTCGCCTCCACCGGGTTCCTGCACACCTCTAGCGGCTATGTGGGGACCAGCGATGGCTGGACCGACCTGAAGGCCGATCGCACCCTGGATTGGAACTATCCTGCCGCCCGCGACGGCAACATGCTCCAGACCGGCGAGATCTCGCTCGCCCCGACCGGCGCGACGGCCTTCACCCTGGCGCTCGGCTTCGCCGCAGCGACGGGCGAGGCAGAGGCTACGGCGCGGGCCAGCCTGGGCCAACCCTTCAGCACACAACAGACCGCCTATCAAACCGGGTGGCATGACTATCTCGGCACCCTGGCCCCGACCCCGAAGGTGCTGACCGGGCGGCTGGCGACCCAGTATGACGTGGCCGTAATGACGATCAAGGCGCACGAAGACAAGACCTATCCGGGCGCATTCATCGCCTCGCTGACCCTGCCGTGGGGGTCTAGTGTGAGCGCCGACGACGGGGGCGGCGGCTATCACTTCGTCTGGGCGCGGGATCTGTACCACCAGGCGACCGCGATGCTGGCCGCCGGGGACCGCGCCGCCGCCGACCGCGTGGTCACCTGGCTGTTCACCCACCAGCAGTTGCTTGACGGCACGTTCCCGCAGAACTCGAAGGTGAACGGCACGCCCGACCAGACCAACCTGCAACTGGACGAAGTCGCCTTCCCGATCATCCTGGCCTGGCAGTTGGGGCGCAAGGATGACCCCACCTGGGCGGGGGTGCAGAAGGCGGCCAATGTGTTGGTCCGTAAAGGCCCGGCCACGCCGCAAGAACGGTGGGAGGAAACCGACGGCTACTCGCCCTCGACCATCGCCGCCGAGATCGCCGGGCTGGTCGCGGCGGGCGACCTCGCCCGGCAGCGGGGCGATCTGGCCCGCGCCGCGCTATGGACCGGCGTGGCCGACAACTGGCAGCGCCGCACCGAGCAGTGGATGTTCACCACCACCGGGCCGCTGGGCGACGGCCACTATTACGTGCGGATCGATAATAACGGCGACCCCAACGACGGTTCGGTGCGTAATTACGCCAATGGCGCGGGGTTGATCAAGGAGAACAAAGTCCTCGACGCGGGCTTCCTCGAACTCGTCCGCCTGGGGGTCAAGCCGCCCGACGACAAGTACGTAGCCGACTCGCTGGCCGAGACGGACGCCTCGATTGCCGTCAACACCCCCAGCGGCCAGCTCTGGCACCGCTATTCCTACGATGGCTACGGCGAGAAGCCGACCGGGGCACCGTGGGACTTCAGCGGCAACACGATAGGGCGGCTCTGGCCGTTGTTGAGCGGCGAGCGTGGCGAGTACGAGGTGGCGCGGGGCGGCGACGGGCTGCCTTTCCTCCAGACAATGGCGAACACCGCCAATGACGGCTATATGATCCCAGAGCAGGTTTGGGATCAGCCGCAACCGACCAGCTATGGCTACCAGTTCGGCAAGGCGACCGGCTCGGCGTCGCCGCTGGCCTGGGCAATGGCCCAGTACATCCGGCTGGCCCAGGCGATTGCCGCCGGTCACCCGGTGGAAACCCCGGCAGTGGTGGCTCAACGGTATGCCCGCGGCACCGGGCGCAGCACGCCGACCCTGGCGCTCACCGCGCCCGCCGACGGCACGCCCGCCACCGGGGCGGACGTGATCGTGCGCGGGACGACTGATGCGCCGCAGATTATTATCGCCACGGGCGAGGAAGTCCAGACGGTCACCCCACATGATGGCGCGTTCGAGATCACGGTAAAGCTCCAGCCGGGCGGCAACCTGATCACCGTCGTCGCCCAGGCCGCCGACGGCGGCACCACCATGCGCCAGGTCAGTGTGATCGATTAACCTTCGTAAATCGCACCCGTAGCGGGTATAGGAATCGGATAACACTCAGCTTATAGGGAGGGATTGTAGCGCATGAACGACCATTATTCCTGGTGGCAAAAAGGGGTGATCTACCAGGTCTACCCCCGGAGTTTCATGGACCGCAACGGGGATGGGGTAGGGAATCTGCCGGGGATCTTAGACCGCCTGGATTATGCAGATTGGCTCGGCGTAGATGCGATCTGGTTGTCGCCGATCTATCCGTCGCCGATGGCCGATTTCGGCTACGATGTGGCCGACTACACCGGCATCGAACCGCTGTTCGGCACGATGGCCGATTTCGACCGCCTGCTGGCCGATACCCACCGCCGGGGCATGAAACTGCTGCTCGATCTGGTGCCGAACCACACCTCGGACCAGCATCCCTGGTTCCGCGAGTCGCGCTCGTCGCGGGACAATCCCAAGCGCGACTGGTTTATCTGGCACGATCCCGCGCCGGGCGGCGGTCCGCCCAACAACTGGCTGGCGGCGTTCGGCGGCGGGGCCTGGGAGTGGGATGCGCCGACCGGGCAATATTACCTCCACTCGTTCGCCGTCGAACAGCCCGACCTGAACTGGCGGAACCCGGAGGTCGAGGCCGCCGTGTTCGACGTGATCCGCTTCTGGCTGGACAAAGGGGTAGACGGCTTCCGGGTCGATGTGATTTTCTATTTGCTCAAGGATCAGCTCTTGCGCGACAACCCGCCCAACCCCGATTTCAAGCCCGGCCAGGACCCCGCCCACGCCCTGATCCCGCTCTACAGCCTCAACCGCCCCGATGTCCACGAGGTCATCCGGCGGATGCGGGCGGTCTTCGATGAGTACGAGGATCGGGTGATCGTTGGCGAGACCTATCTGCCCAACGACGAGTTGATGCGCTATTACGGGCCGAACAACGACGAGGCCCATCTGCCGTTCAACTTCCAGCTGATCCTGCTGCCCTGGCAGGCGGCGACCATCCGTGATGCCGTGGCGGCGTATGAGGCGGCGCTACCGAAGGGGGGTTGGCCGAACTGGGTATTGGGTAATCACGACCAGCACCGGATCGCCACCCGTGTGGGGCGGGCGCAGGCGCGGGTCGCTAGCATGCTCCTGTTGACCCTGCGCGGCACGCCGACCTGCTATTACGGCGACGAACTGGCGATGGTGGACGGAGAGATCCCGGCGGAGATGGTCCATGATCCGCAGGAACTGGGCAAGCCGGGGTTGGGCCTGGGGCGCGACCCGGAGCGCACGCCGATGCAGTGGGATAACGGCCCGAACGCCGGGTTCACCACCGGCCAGCCCTGGCTGCCGCTCGCCGCCGACTACCCCCGCACCAACGTCGCCACTGAACGCGACGACCCGGCCTCGATGCTCACCCTGGTCCGGCAATTGCTGGCGCTGCGCCGGTCCTCCCCTGCGCTCAACGTCGGCGGCTACACCGACGTTCCCTCTGCCACACCGGATGTGTTCTCCTTCCGCCGCGAGCATGGCGACGAGCGGATGCTGGTGGTGCTGAACCTGGGCCACGAACCGCGCGTCTTTACCCTGAGCACCGCGACAGCCGCCGCCCGGATCGTGCTGTCCACGGCTCCCGGTCGGAGCGGAGCGGTGGATCTGGCGAATCTGTCGCTGGCCGCCGATGAGGGCGTGATCATTAGCCTGTAAACAGGCCGACACCCGGCGCGCGCCGGGTGTCGGCCAACCGGGCGCGGGTGGATCAGCCTGTACCCGTGCCTGCGTCCGCTGGCGTGATAAAGGCGCGGATGGCGCGGGTGATCGCCGCCCCTTCTTCGTGGACCACCCAGTGCGTGCCCCCCGGAATCCGCTGGACCTGCACGTTGGGCACGATCGCCTCCAGCCCGTTGAGGTTGCCCGTCAGCAGGGCGCGGTCCTGTTCGCCCCAGAGCACCAGCGTCGGCACCCGAATCGGCGGAAAAGGCGGGGCCTCGCCCGACGGCGGCCCACCCAGTGCGTTGGCCCGGTAGTAGTTCAGCACCCCGGTCAACGCCCCCGGCTGGCCCCAGGCGGCGCGGTAGGCGGCCTGATCGTCCATGCTAAAGGTGTCGGGCGCGGCGGCAGTGCCGAATAGCATCCCCCCCAGCCGCGCATAGTCGTCGGCTTGCAGGGCGGTTTCGGCCTGTGGGGCGCGCAACCCTGCCACATAGCTCATCGCCCGTTGCTGATCCGGGTTGGTCGCCAGTTCGCGGGCCAGGATCGCCGGGTGGGGGGCGTTGATGATCACCAGATGGCTGAGGTAGTCGGGGTGGAAGGCGGCGAAGGCCCAGGCGGTAATCCCGCCCCAATCGTGGCCGACCAGCACCACCGGTTGGCCGGGGCTGACGTGATCCAGCAGCGCCTGCACATCGGCCACCAGATGCGGGATCGCGTAGGCTTCGACCTCGGCTGGCTTGCCGGACAGATTGTAGCCGCGGAGATCGGGGGCGACGACCTGATGATCGGTGCTGAACGCGGCGATCTGCTCTTTCCAGGCATACCAGAATTCGGGGAAGCCATGCAGAAATACGATCGTCGGCCCGCGACCGGCGACGACATAATGGATCGCGACGCCGTTCAGCGTGACGGTTTCATGTTGCATTGGGGGTGTTCCTCTCCGTTGAGTAGGACGGGTGGGCCGTGGGACTCGGGGTGCGCTCGCAGCGGATCGAGCCGCCGATCAGGAGACCGCGCAGGCGGCAGGGGCGGATGGGCACCCCCAGTATACGGTCCCCTTGCGGCGCTGTCAAAGCTTGTAATCAACCTCGCGCCCGGATTTCCTCTAATCGGGCAGACATTGCTATACTATACTGATGCCCGGTCCCTGCGGCGGGCTGCGTCTCCCGTTTCTGCGGATTTCTGGAGGGTCAGTAGCGATGTATAGGGTGGTTTTCCCTGCCGCGCCGTTACGGCGGTTTATCGAATGCTTCTGGTTTCTGCGGGCCGATATCGCGCCGCCCGGTCAGTTGGAAGAACACATCTTCACCGACGCACGCGCCGATATCGTGTTCAGCTTCGGCAACCCCTACCTCCGCGCCAACGCGGGCCAGCCCGGCGCGCCCGAATTGATGCGCGTCTCGAACCTCGACGCGCAGCGCCGCTACCCGGTCAGCATCGTCCAGCATGGGCACATCGATCTCATCGGCGTGCGCTTTCACCCCGGCGGGCTGGCGGCGTTTCTGCCGATCCCGGCGGGCGAGTTAGAGGGGTTGACCCTGGGTATGGGCGACGCTTTTGGCCTACCCGGCACCGGTCTGGAACAGCAGCTTTATGACGCCGCCCCTCAGCCACCCCGGCAATTGGACCTGCTAAACACCTTTTTCATGGGGAGGCTGCACGCCCGCCCCGAACACGCACTGGTCTGGCATGTGGCGGCGACCATCGAGCAACACGCGGGGAACGTGCCGATCTCCCGGTTGAGCCAATTGTACGGCTACTCGGTTCGCACGCTGGATC
Organism: Chloroflexia bacterium; assembly: GCA_038252265.1. GTDB lineage: Bacteria > Chloroflexota > Chloroflexia > QHBQ01 > JAICKM01 > JBBSAN01. The sequence goes on along the minus strand of JBBSAN010000060.1, from coordinate 4,402 downwards.
GCCGGTTTCAGCAGGTACTGGGCTTTTCGCCCAAGTTCTACGCCCGGATCGTCCGCTTTCGGCAGGCGCTGAACTGCCTCGTGCATCACCCGGCGACAGCCTGGACCGAGTTAGCTTCCACCTATGGTTATTATGACCAACCCCACTTTGTCAAAGAATTCGTGGAGTTTACCGGCAGCCCCCCGGAAGTGTATCGCGCCCGGTTCCAGCGCCAGGACTTTCCCTCGACCCCGAATCTTGTCCAATTCTTACAAGACACTCCCGATCATTTGTGCTAATATAGACGTATCAACCTCGCGCGTGAAAGGAGCCAACAATGATCGATTACATCTCTACCGTGTCTATCTATGTTAGTGATCAAGATCGGGCCAAAGAATTCTATACCACGGTGCTGGGGTTTGAGCTGCGCCGCGATGAGCCGCTCTATCCCGGTGCCACGGCGCGGTGGGTGGCGGTGGCCCCCCCCGGTGCCAAGACAGAGGTGATCCTCTACCTACCCGATGCGAACTGGGAGCATTACCGGCAGGTGGTCGGCAAGTCGCAGTCGGTCACCTTCAATGTCCCCGACATGGCGGCGCTCCACGCCGATCTCAAAGCGAAAGGCGTCACCTTCGTGCAAGAGCCGGACGTGCAGCCCTGGGGCACCTACGCCATCATCGAGGACTCCGAGGGAAACCGCCTCATCCTGAGCGCTGCGTCCTGAGCGCCGCGTCCTGATCCGCCTGCGGGCGGCCCGGTGGGACCACCCTGGTGTGCTTACGTTCGCACCAGGGTGGTCCCACCGGGCTGTTGGTCGGTGCAACGGCGACCGGGCAAGCGCCATTCTTACATGCACTTCGGCATGGGCGGTAGCGGGTCGGGGCTGAACGTCAGGGTGTAGTCACCGATTTTCACCGCCCCGTCGATCAGGGTGACGGTCAGGGTCAGCGTTTGCCCGGTGCTCCGCCCGGTGTAGCGGGCGGGGACCGGGAGGGACGCGTCGGCGGGAGCCACGCCCGACTCCTGGGTATAGGTCCCCTCCACCCCAAACAGCCCCGTTGCATCCAGTGTTAGAGGCTGGCTGATCGTGCCATGCGCGCACGGGAAGTCCACTACCGCCTCCGTGTCCCGCACCTCCAGCATTTGCACCGCTTTCCCATTGATCGGGGTCCCCCAGATGCCGCTTGCCACCGTGCCCGGCGCGACCGGGGACGGGGTGGGGAGTTGCGCCATCAGATCGCCAGGGCCGGTGCAGGCCGCTACGACACCGAGGCACAGCAGCAATAATAGCATGGTCGCCATCCTGTGTGGACGTGTGATCATTCATTCCCCCGTTCCTTCACCAGGCCGTTTCTTGCCCTCTAGATGGTATGGTGCCGGGTGCGGTTCCGCCCTGAACCCGGCTGCCTCTTGTCCCTGGCATATTGTGTGCCGTTGAAACGGACGAGATTCCGCGGTGCCCGCTAACGCGAGGTCGCCCCCGGAGGAGTGGCTGCTCCCTCTGTGCCAACCGTCCCTGGACAGATCCCGCCGGACGTGGCATGATCAGGCGGGAGGAACAGCACAGGATGCCGGAGCCACCAACGGGTCGTGTCGTTTTCTTATTCACCGATATTGTCGACAGCACCAAACGCTGGGAAGCCGCGCCGGAGGCGATGGCCGTGGCCCTGGCGCGCCATGATGCGCTGATCCGCGCCGCCGTCGCCGCCCACGAGGGTTATATTTTCGGCACGGCAGGCGATGCGTTCACGGTGGCATTTGCCGACCCTGCCCAGGCGTTGCGGGCGACCCTGGACGCGCAGACCGCCTTGCAGCAAGAGCCATGGGCTGCCGCGGTCGCGCCGCTGCGGGTCCGCATGGCGCTGCACCTGGGGCCGACCACGCCGCAGGGGGCGACCTACCAGGCCCCCCTGATCCTCAACCGTCTGGCCCGGATGCTGGCCGAAACCCACGGCGACCAGATCCTGCTGTCGGCAGCAGTGGCGGCGGCGCTGGGCGAGGGGCTGCCGCCCGGCGTGCGGCTGCGCGATCTAGGCACAGTCCGCCTGCGCGACCTGACCGAGGCCCAACCGATCTATCAGGTGGATGCGCCAGCGGCCCCCTGGAGCCTGCCCACGCAGTTCCCGCCCTTTCGCAGCCAGGCCGCCGGGCCACCGCTGCCCGCGCTCGCCACCGCGCTGATCGGGCGTGCCGCCGATGTGACCACCGTAGCGGATCTGGTGACGGTCCCCAGCGGGCGACTCCTGACCGTGACCGGTCCCGGCGGGGTGGGCAAGACGAGCCTGGCCCTGGCCGTCGCCCACACCCTGGCCCCGTTTTACCCCGATGGGGTGGCCTGGATGGCCCTCGCCGCCGTCACCGACCCCACCCAGGTCTTGCCCACCATAGCAGGCGCGCTGGGGCTGCGCGAGATGGGCGAGACGTTGCTGACCGCGACGCTGCGGACCTATCTTGCCCCCCGCACGATGCTGCTGGTGCTGGATAATCTGGAGCAGGTGGTGGCGGCGGCTGCCGCTCACGGCAGCCTGCAGGCGGTGGCACCCGGCCAGCGGCACCAGGCGCACAGCCGGGTGCCCCTGCGGCTGCGCGGCGAACGGGTCTACCCCCTGCCGCCCTTGACCCGCCCCGACCTGGACCACCTGCCCGCCCTGACCGTGCTTTCCGAGGTGGCGGCGGTGGCGCTGTTCGTGGCGCGGGCCCAGGCGGTCCACCCCGCGTTCCGGTTGACGGAGGACAACGCGGCCACCGTTGCCGCCCTCTGTGTGCGGTTGGACGGCCTGCCCCTGGCGCTGGAACTGGCGGCGGCGCGGCTGCGGCTGCTGGCCCCCGCTGCGCTGCTGGCCCGGCTGGAGCGGGCGTTGCCCCTGTTGACCGGCGGCCCGCGCGACGCGCCGCTGCGCCACCAGACCCTGCGGGCCACGGTCGCCTGGAGCTATGACCTCTTAACCACCGAAGAGCAACACCTGTTCCGCCGCCTGAGCGTGTTTGCCGGGGGCGCACCGCTGGCCGGGGTGGCGGCGGTCTGTGCCGCTGAGGACGCGCCGGGCGATCTGCTCGACGGGTTGACCGCCCTGCTGGACCATAGCCTGCTGACCCAGACGACTGACGCGGGCGGGGAACCCCGGTTCGCCATGCTGGAAACGTTGCGCGAGTATGCGGCGGAGCAATTGGCGGCAGCAGCCGAAACGGAGGCGGCGCGGGCCGCCCACGCCGCCTACTACCGGGCGCTGGTGGCCGAAGCCGAACCGGCCTTGCAGGAAGGGCGGCAGGCCGAATGGCTGGCCCGCCTGGAAGAGGAGCATGACAACCTGCGGGCCGCGCTGGCCGGGCTGCTGGCCGCCGGGGACCCGACAGCCGCTGAGCTAGCCGGAGGGATCTGGCGATTCTGGTACGTGCGCGGCCACCTGAGCGAGGGACGGCGGTTTCTGGGCCAGGTGCTGGCCCTGCCCATGCTGCCGGTCGCCGTGCGGGCGAAGGTTCTGAACGGGGCGGGGGTGCTGGCGCTGGCCCAGGACGACTACCCCGCCGCCCGCAGGGTGCTAACCGAATGCCTGAACCTCTACCGGGTGCTGGATCATGGGCTGGGGATGGCCTCGGCCCTGAACAATCTGGGGATCGTGACGAGCGACGAGGGCGATTATGTCGCCGCGCAAGCCTATTATGAGGAGGCACTGGCCGTGCGCCGCCGCCTGGGGGATCAGCGCACGATTGCCGCCACGCTCAACAACCTGGGGGCGCTGGCCGGGATCCAGGACGATCCGGTCCGCGCCCGTGGCCTGTTTGAGGAGGCGTTGGCGCTGCGGCGGGCGCTGGATGATACGCGGGGGGTGGCGCTCGTCCTTGCCAACCTGGGCGATGCGGCGCGCGATACCGGCGACCCGGTGGGGGCGACGGGCTATTACGCCGAGAGCGTGGCCCTCTATCGCACGCTGGGCGACCGGGTGAGCCTGAGCCTGAGCCTGACCAGCCTGGCCGACCTGTATTGCAAAGGTGGGGATCTCGCGGCGGCGTTCGGGCTGTACCAGGAGAGCTTGGGCTTGAGCCTGGCGCTGGGCAGCCCCGCCCAACAGGCCGAGAACCTGCGGGGCCTGGCTGCCCTGGCTGTGGCCGCCGGGGACCCCCTGCGGGCCGCCCGGCTGCTGGGGGCCGCCGATGCCGCGCAAGACCCCCTCGCCGCCCGCCTGTCGCCCGCCCAGCAAGCTGCCCTGGATGCGACCGAGGCCCAGGCCCGCGCCGCCGTCACCCCCGCCGACTGGGCCGCCGACTGGACCGCCGGGCGCGCCCAACCTCCAGCAGCCCTCCTGGCCGCGTTTCCCGCGCCCAACCTGCTAACGGCACCCATTCCCCCCCCCGCACCCCCGGGTCCCACCGATCCGGGCCACCCCCCCCCCGAACGCGAGGTGCGGCGCCGGTGGGGCGCGGG
>JBBSAN010000059.1:0-15337 GCA_038252265.1 Chloroflexia bacterium | reverse complement strand
CATCGGCGGCGCGCCCGAAGCCGTGGTGGCCGCCACCGCAATCAAGACGCTCGGCGGCAACATGCAATGCCGGCTCTTTCCGCGCAACGACGCCGAACGTGCCCAGGCCGAGGCCCATGGGGCCAACATGACCCAGGTGTTGTCGCTCGACGATCTGGTCAGTTCCGACGATGTCTACTTCGCCGCCACCGGGATCACCGATGGCGAACTGCTGCAAGGCGTCCACGTGTTTGGCAGTGGCGCGACCACCCATTCCATTGTGATGCGCGGGCGCAGCGGCACCGTCCGGCGGATCGAGGCCCAGCACCGCCGCGCCAAGCTGACCCGCTTGCTCAATATGGCCCTGGATGATCCTTCCGTCACCGGAGACGCCTGAGCCGAGACTCCACGCTATCACTTACCTCTTACCTTAGACGTATCTGTCTTTTTAAGGTATCACACACTTGTGCTAACAAAGGGAACCCCCAATGAATCTATCTGAACTCGAAGGCAAAACCATCGACGAGTTACAGGATCTCGCCAAAGACCTGGATATCTCCGGCTATAGCCGGTTGAAAAAACAAGAACTGGCCTTCCGCATCCTCCAGGCGCAAACCGAGCAGCAAGGCAACATCTTTGCCGCCGGGGTGCTGGAAAGTATGGAAGAAGGCTTCGGCTTCTTACGCCAGGACGGGCGCTTCCTGGCGAGCCACGAAGACATCTATGTCAGCCAGTCGCAGATCCGCCGCTTTGCCCTGCGCACCGGCGACCGGGTGTCGGGCCAGGTGCGCCCGCCGAAGGAGAACGAGAAGTTCTACAGCCTCTTGCGAGTCGAAGCGGTCAACGGCCTCGACCCCGAAGTGGCCCGCCGCCGCCCGCACTTCGACGCCCTGACCCCGATCTTCCCCAAGCGGATGATCAACCTCGAAACGACGCCGAACATCCTCTCTACCCGCCTGCTCAACCTCGTCTCGCCCATTGGGCGCGGCCAGCGCGGCCTGATCGTCTCGCCGCCCAAGGCGGGCAAGACCATGCTGCTCAAGGCCATTGCCAACGGCATTTCGGCCAACTACCCCGAAGATATCCACCTGATGGTAGCGCTGATCGGGGAGCGCCCGGAAGAAGTGACCGACATGAAGCGCTCGGTGCGCGGCGAAGTGATCAGCTCCACCTTTGACGAGCCGGTGGAGGACCACACCAAGGTGGCCGAGATGTGCCTGGAACGGGCCAAGCGCCTGGTCGAGTCGGGCCGCGACGTGGTCATCCTGCTCGACAGCATCACCCGCCTGGCCCGCGCCTACAACCTCCAGGTGCCCCCCAGCGGGCGCACCCTCTCCGGCGGTATGGACCCGGTGGCCCTCTACCCGCCCAAACGCTTTTTCGGCGCGGCCCGCAACCTGGAAGAGGGCGGCAGCCTGACCGTCATCGCCACCTGCCTGGTGGACACCGGCAGCCGCATGGACGACCTGATCTATGAGGAGTTCAAGGGCACCGGCAACATGGAACTCCATCTCGACCGCAAGCTGGCCGAGCGCCGCATCTACCCATCCATCGACGTGCAACGCTCCGGCACCCGCCGCGAGGAACTGCTGCTCGACGACCAGACGCTCAAGCAGGTCTGGACGATGCGGCGCATGGTCTCGGTCCTGGGCGGCACCGAAGGCATCGAACTCCTCCTGGCCCGCCTCGCCAAGACCCCCGACAACACCGAGTTCCTGACCACCCTGACCAAGAGCGAGTCGTAAAGCGGGTGGTCAGTGGTCAGTGGTCAGTGGTCAGCCGTCAGTTTTCAGAGGGTTCTGGAAGCTGGCGGCTGCTTGTTCGTTGAGGGGATGCGATGCGCCTGGGGACGTGGTTACGCCGTTGGTGGAGTTGGCTCTTGCCGGGGCTGGCGGTGCTGGCGCTGGGCATCGCCGCCGTCTACCGGCCAACCGGCCCAACAACACCGCCTCCTCCTACCCCTGTCCAAACGATGACAAGTGTTCCAACCAGCACAACTAGCCCAACTGAGACACAGATCCCCACGACTACCATCGTACCAACTCCAAATGCTACCGTGGCGTTTGCAGAATTTAAAGGAGGCTATCCTCCGGGATGGCTCTCTAATCCCATCCATGCTGCCGGAGCGACAGCAGCAGTAGAGCGCTATAATGCTTATTCGACCGCAACAGTGCTAACTCCCACCATACCGGATCCTGTTTGGACCAGGGAACCGACTCCGACATTGGGTGTGGGGATGATTACGGATACCGCTTGTTGGTCGCCTGTAGAGCCAGGCAAGGAACTGTTCGATAGTTGCTGGGAGACGAGTGTGGCGGGCCGGTGGATCGTCGTGGGGGTCGGGTATAAGGGTGGTGGGATGGCGGGCCCCCGCGTCGGCCTGATCTGGGTGTGCCCGGAACCCTGCCATGTCCCATATCCGGATGAGGTATATCCCGCGCCCCGACCTCCATATCATCGGCGTGGACGGCGCACGGATCACCCTCGCCACCCGTGACCCCGCTGCCCTTGATACCTTCATCTTCGACATCACCACCCTCCAGTGGGTGAACCCATAATCACCCGATCCCATGACTGTTGCAGAGTCCAAAGCGGTCATCCTGAGCGCAGCGAAGGATCTTGTCGGCAGTCAAAGGTGCGAAGGCTAAGATCGGGATGGTCGCTGGCGACGCTTTGGCCCCGACAAGATCCTTCGCTGCGCTCAGGATGACAGAGCGGGGGTTCGGCCAGTATTCTCCGACTTTGCAACAGCCATGCACGTGGTAGAACCTTCTCCCCAATCCGCCGCCTGTGCTCAGACCCATCTGAGGATCGGCGGCGGATTGCGGCGTTTTGTGGGGGGTGCTACATCTAGGGGTGGCCCGGATCGTGTATGGTAAACGATGTGGCTAAAAAGCGCGCCCGCCGATCCTGCCCATCGGAGGTCGCTCCATTGATCATCCTTTGGAATGCCGGACCCGCCCATCTCCGGCAGGAGCCTGTATGCCGTCTATATCCCCCCGCTATGCCATTGCCCTGACTGCGGCGCTCGGTCTGTTCATGGCCGTGCTCGACAATACCGTGGTGAACGTGGCGCTCACGCCCATGTCCACCGCGCTCCACGCCAGCCTCTCCTCGATCCAGTGGGTGGTCACCGGCTACTTCCTGGCCCAGGCGGCGGTCATCCCCATCGCGGGCTATTTCAGCGCCCGCGTCGGCATCAAGCGCCTGTTCATGATCTGCCTGGTCCTCTTCACCCTCGGCTCGATCCTCTGCGGCCTGGCCCAGAACGAGACGATGCTGATCGGCTTCCGCGTGTTGCAGGGGCTAGGCGGCGGTGCGCTCTTCCCGCTGACCCAGGCCATCGCCTTCCGCGCCTTTCCCCCGGCGGAACGGGCCACCTCCAGCGCCATTGTCGGCATCCCGGTCTTGCTCGCCCCCGCCTTCGGCCCCACCGTCGGCGGCCTGCTGACCACCAATTTCGGCTGGGAAACCATCTTCTTCATCAACGGCCCGGTTGGCCTCCTGGCCGTCTTTCTCGCCTGGCGGATCATCCCGGCGGACCCGGTTCCGGAGAAGCGCCCGCAAGGCAGCTTCGACTATATCGGCCTGATCCTCTCGGTGGCCGGGGTCCTGGCGATTGTCTACGCCTTCACCCTGGTCAGCCAACCGCAACCGGGCAGCGAAACCGCGCTCAACCCGCGCGGCACCCTCTACGGCTGGGGCTACTGGCCGGTCTGGGCCTTGCTGGCGCTGGGGGTGGTTATCCTGGCCGCGTTCGCGTTCTACGAGTTGCGGGTGAGCAAAGACCCGGTGCTCGACCTGAGGCTCTACCAGCGGCGCGACTTCGCCCTGGGCAGCGTGGTCATCTGGGTCACCTCGATGGTCATCTTCGGCAGCCTGATTCTGATCCCGATCTTTCTGGAGCAGGTGCGGCTGCCCCATCTCTCGGCGCTGGACGCCGGGCTGGCGCTGATGCCGCAGGGGTTGGCGGCGGCGGTCGCGGTGGCCTTCAGCGGGCGGCTCTACAACCGGATCGGCGTGCGGCCCCTGATTATCATGGGCGGGTTGTGCCTGGCGGTTAGTTCCTGGCAGTTGAGTCAGCTTAGCCCCAGCACCGACGGGATCGCGATGATGCCCTGGCTGGCGGTGCGCGGGCTGGGCTTCGGCTTCGCCAACATCCCCGTCCAGACCCTGGCCCTGCAACAGATCACCGGGGCGGCCCTGCCCCGCGCCAGTTCGCTCTTCACCGTCACCCGCCAGATCTTCAGTTCGATCGGCGTCGCCGTGATGACCACCCTATTCGTGCAGCAGACCACCCAGCACGCCACCACCCTCGCCGCGTCCCTGCCCCAGGGCGTGCCGCCCGACCCCACCAACCCGGCCTTCGTCGCCGCCCGCGAGACGCTGCTGGCCCAGGCAGGCACTGCGGGGATTAATGACGTGTTCCTGCTGGTCACGATTGGCACGCTAGCGGTCATCGCCCTGGCCTTCGTCCTGCCCGATAACATCCGCCAACCGGCCTCCCGCGCCGCCGGGGAGCCAAACGCGCCCCCCGCCTTCTCCGCCGAATAGTTGCACCCCGAAGGGCACGAAGGACACGACGCTGAGGTTTCGTGTCCTTCGTGCCTTTTGTGGTACCATCGGACGTTCGCCAGCTTTTATGTTAGAATAGCGGCAGTGCGGCGACAACATTCGTAGATAGCGGATCGGACGACTGGCCCTATGGAACTGCTGACCCGCGACGAGCGGCGCAGGCTGATCGGCTTGCTACTACAACTGCCGAACATTGACGATCAGGACGCCCGGCGCCTGCTGATGGCCGACCTGCCGCGCAGCCTGCGCGAGAGTGCCAATCTGGACGACCCGGCCACTCTCGAACTCACCACCCTGGTCACCAACGCCGAGAGCGATACCTGGGGCCGCCCGGCGGTGGGCACCTGGCCGATCATCACCATCCTGGAAAACGCCCACGACCTCGCCGGAGACGCGCAAATCGGCCCCGATATCCAGGCGCTGCTCGACACGGCGAAAGCCCGCGCCGCGCAACAGCCCGCTGCCACCACGCCCCTGCCCCTCCCGCCCGACGGGGCGACGACCCCCCTGTCCGGTGCGCGCCCGGTTCCCGATCAAGGACGCGGGCGGACTGTCGCCCTGATCGCCGGGGGCGGCGTCGTGCTGGTGGGGCTGGTGCTGCTGCTGGCGAACCTCCTGCCGGGGGTGCCGACGGGCGCAGGAGGGAGCGAGCGGATCGCCTTCACCTCGCGCCGCAGCGGTGACGACGACATCTATACGATGAAGCCGGACGGCACCGGCCTGCTGCGCCTGACCAACGACGCTTTCCACGACTACAGCCCGGTCTGGGCACCCGACGGCAAGCGCCTGGCCTTCGGCTCGTACCGCACGCCCCGCGGCCTCTACCTGATCAACCCCGACGGTAGCCACCTGACCGCCTACCTGAACGACGCATCCGACAACATCGGCCTGGCCTGGGCACCCGACGGCCAGCGGATCGCCTTCGCCTCGGCGCGGGCGGGCAACTATGATCTCTACGTGATGAGCATCAACGGCCCACCACCCACGACGCTGACGACCGATCCCGCCGACGACAGCGATCCGGCCTGGGCACCCGACGGCACCCGCCTGGCCTTCACGGCCCACCGCGACGGCAATGCCGAGATCTACGTGATGCAGGCCGACGGCAGCGGCCAGACCAACCGTACCCGCCACGCCGCCGACGACTTCCTCCCCGCCTGGTCGCCCGACGGCACGCGCATCGCCTTTACCTCGCGGCGCGACGGCAACGAGGAAATTTATGTGATGAACCCCGACGGCAGCGGCCAGACCCGCCTCACCAGCGACGCGGCCATCGACGCCGCGCCCACCTGGTCCCCCGACAGCAAGCATATCGCCTTCCAATCGAACCGGGGCGACAACCCGCAAAACTTCGAGATCTATAGCATGGACGCGAATGGTGGCAACCTCGTCCGGCTCACCTCAGACCCGCAATGGGATTTCCAACCGGCCTGGGGCCGGGCGCGCTAGGCTTGCGCCGCCCCATACCCGGCCCGGCTGTGGTACAATAGCGCCAGCCCTACCCACAGGAGGACCCCCGTATGACCACACGCCCATCGAGTACCACGCCTGCCACGACCTTCAACCCGGCGGCCCTGCGCGCTGAACTGGAGGCCACCCGCGTCGCCTTCCATACCCTGCTCGACTCGCTCTCCGACGCCGACCTGGCCCGCCCCAGCAGCGAGACGGCGTGGACGATTAAAGAAGAGCTATGGCATGTCGCCTATGCCGTCGGTTTCATGCGGGCGGGCATTGCGCGGGCAGCGCGGGGGCAGACCCGCGGCCTGCTCCCGGTTCCCGTCCCGGTCGGGGTCCGCGACTGGGTCAGCCTGCGGCTGGTGCGCTGGCAGGCACGCCGCGCCCGCCGCGCCGACCTGGCCCGCTATTATGATCGCCAGCACAACGCGTTGCTGGGCACCCTGGCCGCGTTCCGCCCTACCGACTGGACCCGCCGCGCCCAACTCCTGGGCGAGGCCCCGCGCCCCATCGAAGCCCTCGCCCACCGCCCCGTCACCCATTTCAGCGAACACGCCGCGTCGATCCGCCAGACGGTGAAACGTAAGGCGTGACGCGTGACGAGGGGTCAGGGATCGGTGACCAGTGACCAGTGACCAGTAACGAGGAATCAGGGATCAGAACGACGCAATACGCAATACGCAATACGCAGCTAGTCACGCATCACGTTTCACGTTTCACGTTTCACGCAATCCGCAGTCGGCAATCCGCAATCCCAGAAGGAGACTCCCGATGTTCCGTGGCATCACCATCCGGCTCTACCATCCGCCCGACCGCACCCGGCTGCTCCAGCTTTTGCAGCGGCTGAAGAGTGATGGGGCAGACGCCGTCTCCATCGTCCCGCACCAGTACTGCATCATCCGCATGGACCCCGGCAACCCCAGGCATGACGTGCTGCCCACGCCGCCGTCCCTCGCCAGCCACGCCGACCAGTATGTGTTTGCCGACCTGGACGAAGGGGGCAAAGGCGGGATCGGGCTGGTCGGCAACACCACACCGCTTGACGATGTGGGCTTCGTCTGCTCCGCCGCCAAAGCGCAGGGCTTCCAGGTGCTGCTCAAGCCCCATGTGGACCCGCTCTATTGGCACCCCGACGGGCATTATTACCCGGCGGGCTGGCGCGGCAACATGGAACTGGCCGACGCCGACGCCTTCCGCCGCTCCTATTGCGCGGACTTCCTCGGCCCCTATGTCGATCTGGCCCAGCAGTTGAGCCTGCCGCTCTTCTCGCTGGGGGTCGAGTATGTGCAGATCACCCGCGACCAGGGGGCGGCGTTCTGGACCGCCGTGGCCGACTGGGTGGTGCAGCGGGGCTACACCGGCGCGCTGACCTACTCGGCCAACTGGGGCTGGGGGGCCGACGCCGAGTTCCAGCGCCTGGCCGATCTGTGGCGGCACCCGCAGGTCGGCTATGTCGGCGTGGATGCCTACTACCATCTCTGGCCGGTGCAACTGACCGCCCAATCAATCGTGGGCGGCTGGAACCCGGCCCCCGGTACACAGGACGCCAACCCGGCCACCGCCCAACTGGTCCAGGGCTGGGTCCAACCCCACCTGAACCCCGACGGCAGCCCGCTCGATGTGGCCCCCGCGACGGCCATGCTGGGCGTCAGCCAGGCGGCGGGCAAGCCGCTGCTCTTTACCGAGGTCGGCTATTCCAACCGCAAGGGCGCGGGCTGGGATCCGGGCCGCGATGGCCGCCAGGACGACCAGATTGACGATCCCACCCAGCCCGGCTCGATCCAGGAGCGGCTGTTCGAGGCGTTCAAGCGGGCCTGGGCGGGGGTGCCGCAGTTCGGCGGCTTCTTCTGGTGGGATGCCTCGCTCAACCCTGCCGAGGACCCGCGCACCATCGTCACCCATAACATCCTGGGCACCCGCCTGGAAGGCCGCCTGTTCCGCGAGTTCATCACCCCCGAAGTCCAACCGCAGCCCGTCCCGGTGCCGACCCCGGTGCCCACCCCCACGCCCGTCCCAACCCCGGTCCCCGTCCCGGCCCCGACCCCGGTCCCGGCTCCAACCCCGGTCCCCGTTCCGGCCCCGACGCCGAGCCAGATTCCCATACCGACGCCGGTCCCTGTGCCGACGATCCCGGCCACCGGGCCGATCCCCAAACACGGCGTCCACGGCCCGAACAGCCGCTTCCGCGATTCGCAGAACCCCTGGGAGCGGATCACCGCCACCCGCGCCGGGTGGGTCAAGCTGCTCTATGACAGCCGCTTCGAGACGCACACCCGCGCTGACGCCCAGGAAGCCCGCAACCGGGGCCTGCGGGTCATCGTCCGCACCTCCGCCACCGATGACAACCTGATGCCCATTCCCGAAGAGGTGGACCATGCCCTGGCCGAGTTCCACGGACTGGCCGAGGTGATCGAGGTCGGCAACGAGCCGCCCGCCGGGGCCAGTGACGCGGGCCGCCAACTGAGCCGCTGGGACCACGCCGCCCGGATGGAGGAGATCGCCAGGGATCAAAAGCCCCGCGTCAACGCCGCCGGGATGAAGCTCTGCCCCGGCGGATGGATGGCCCACGAACCGGCCCCCGATGCCGGCGACGCGCTGGGAGGACGGCTGCACACCGTCTATAGCCTCTACGACGCCATCGCCGTCCATAATTACGACCCCGGCGACCTGCTGGCCCCCGACCCGCGCGGCCACCTGGAAAGCTGGCACCGCGCCTTCCCCGACAAGCCGATCTATATCACCGAGTACGGCCTGGCCTATCGCTGGCTCTTGCGTGACAACGGCGTGCCCCCCGACGAGGCGCACCTGGCCGAGCACAGCCGCGAGAAAGCCCGCCGCTACGCCAAATACCTCCAGAGCCTCCAGAGCCTGGACTACGTCGCGGCGGCGTTCATCTTCATCCTCGGCGGCACGGAGGATTGGGAACGGCTGGGCGGCTCGCCCGACAACGGCTACTGGCTGACCGACGAGGCCTGGGGCGTGGTGCCCAGCGCGCTGGTCCAACTGGTCCAGCAGGTGGCCCTCCGCCTGCGCGCCGCCCCCAGCATCCCGCCGGAGACGTTCGCCACCATCTTGCAGAACAACGGCAGCCTGGCCCTGAACGAGGCCCCCGCCGCCACCTTCTATAACCTCTGCGTCCAGAATAACGTGGACCCCGCCATCGCCCTGGCCTTCTTCGCCCTCGAAACCCGCTACGGCACCGCCGGGGATGCCCCGACGCTGAAGAACTGGGGCCAGTTGTGGGACAAGAAGGCCCAGAAGCTGGGCACCTACCCCACCTGGCAGGCCGGGCTAGACGACTGGCTGAAGCGCGTGCAAGGCCCCGCCTACCTCGCGGCGGGCGAACCCACCCTCGCCAGCATCGTCCCGCTCTACAAGCCCTTCGGCCTCAAGCAGTACAACAACGACGCGGGCCAGTATGTCGCCGCCGCCCGCGCCCTGATCGGATCGTGGATGGGGATAGTATAAGTTGCGATATTGTCAAAGAGTAGATTGTTCCTTATTCGCCAAAATCTAACTACTTGAGGAACAGTAAAATTCATGCTATGATAAACACCAGATTGTGCCGCCCAATTTTGCACACTGAGGAGAGTACGCATGAATCGCCGCCCAATGCTGTTGGCTTCCCTGATCCTCTTCGGTACGACGCTGCTGGTGCTGACCGTCGCTACCTCGATACACCCACAGGCAGCGGCGGCGCACCCCGCGCTGGTTGTAAACCAAAGCGCTGTACATGCGCCACTCTATACGGCCTCACCGATCTGGACTAACGTCCCCATCACCAACGCTGGGTTGGATGGCACCCAACTTAACGCCGTTACAGTTGACTCGGCGGGCACCGTTTGGGCAGTAGGGTTTTATCCCAATAGCATGGTCATCATCAGTTCCACTAATGGGGGGAGTTCTTGGTACACTTTCACGCAAAATCTCGGAACATCAAGCGAGCTATGGGGAGTGGCCGCCGTCAGTCCCAACAGTATTTTTGCAGTAGGTGATTATATTCCTACGAACAGTTCGAAGGCTAAAACATTAGTCATGCATTATAATGGGAGCGGTTGGAGCCAAGTGCCCAGCGTGGATTTCACCAACCGGGACTCACGATTATTAGCCGTAGCTGCCACTGCCAACGGCGAAGTATGGGCGGCAGGACGATTGATGAACTCTAACGGCCTACCTATTTCCACGCTTGTTGAACGGTGGGACAGCGCCACCAGCAGCTTTGTAGACGCTAACTTCAGTATCACCCCCCGCACGGTCAACATACTGCATGGTGTGGCACTCACCGCTCCCAACAATGTGTGGGTCGTCGGGGAGTCGGACGCTCGAGCGCTAATCGCGCATTGGAACGGTACAAGTTGGATATACACAAGCTACCAGCCAGACGCGAATACCTATGCGTACTATGGGGTTGCTCTCGATCCCAATGCAAGTGCGCGTGTCGGCGGCTACCGTCAGGTCAATGGGGTAGGCCAGCCGCTTATGACCCGCTATAGCTTCAATGGGAGTGCGATCAGTCTCGATTCGGCATTCACAGACACACGGTTAAGCGGGGATAACTATCTATATGGAGTGGCTGTGAGCACAACTAACGACGTGTGGGCAGGTGGCAACTATACATTAACTGAACACTACGACGGCCTTAGCTGGGAAAGTATGTCTGCGGAATTGGTTGGTAGTTTTCAACAATCGTTCTACGGAGTAGCCGTAGACCCAGTGCGCGATGGGGCCTGGGCAGCCGGTCATTACTCCAACGGCACCAGCCTTCACCCCCTGGTGGAGCGCTATGCCCGGCCTGTGATGCCGCAGCCACCGAAGTACACGGTTAGCTATTACGTAGTAGATCCCAAATTGCTCTACGATCAAGGGGCTAATGCGAAGTTTGGTATAACATCCGGTATAGTAATCTTGGAGTTCGGTAAGCCAGCAGCTAAAGGTACTCTATCAGGTACCATTCTTCCAGAGGATTTATCTGGGAATTTTTACCCACTTAGCAAGGTGGCTGCTGCTGTCGAAAACTTTGCAGATGGCTATTACAATGGCGGGCAGCCAGTCGGTTTGCCCCAACCCATTACTATTGCCATTGGAACTAGCAATTACAAAGTTGGTTCAACTGACGTAATGACTAACGCCAGCACAGCTTATGATCACGGTCAAGCATGGGCGCAAATGGTAAACCAAGTCGATACCTACGTTTATACCAAAGGCTACTCCTCACTTATTAGAATCGCAGGTGCCAGTGACATGGAAATAGACTGGAACGATCCTGACAAAACAACGGCTTGGGCCAACGGCTTCAACGCTGCTGCCATTAGTCACCGTTATTACAACTTCGGCGACTGCGCTGGGTGCCCATACAACATGTCAAGTCCCTGGACTTACACCGATGTATACCGTATATCCTGGGGAATACAAGCAGCCCTCCCGTTTCCACAGATCTACACAACAGATGCGGGATGGGCGAGGCAGTGGCAACAAGTGGAACTATTAACACGAAACTCAGTTCCCTACGGTCGTATGACAATTGCTGGATCTCTCACGCAAAGAGGTTCGTGTATAACACACCCCTGTGATCCAATCAAAGATAATTCGCCAAGCACCGGTTGGGTTCAACTTTGGCAGGCTCTTAATTTTGATCCACTAGGCCGAACAGCCCAAGCACTAGATTGGGCATCAGATATTACTTACAATACTCATTAAAAGGGAGCTAATATATGAACCGCCAAATGACGCTGCTGAAACTGCCTATGTTACTGCTTGTCAGCGGTACATTGCTGCTGGGAAGTGTAGTAGCCGCCTACGATGCAACAGGGCATGGCAGGATACTTCCCGTCGCGACCATTGGTGTTACGCCGACGACCAGCCCTTTGCCATTAGCTGATAAATTCGCTGGGGATAATGAACGCGCAACACAAATTGCCGCAATTCCATCCGCTACCCGGTACTGGCCGCTACCGACCCTGACTCCCGATTTAACTCCATCATGGCCCCCAGACGTGCCTTATCAAGCTGCTGGGGCTGGCTTTATCCTCACTGGTGTACAATTGGGTATGTCGTCGGGGGATTTTAAGGATACGAATATGTGGGTTGAGAGATTGCCCGATCGGAACATCGGAGTATTTGCGGGCGGCGATGGCTATGCTGGCGATCCTACTCAGGGTTTACTTGTAATTTCTGTTATGACCCCAGATAAGGTCAGGATAGGCACGGTAGATACGTATCGCACGCCGAGCAAAGCCGGGCCGATCACGATCACCGACGCCGTGGGCGAACGACTGACCCTCCAAGCCGCCGACGGCACCCGCTTCACCTTCGATGTCGCCACCCGCCAGTGGGGGCAGCCGTAGCGCGGCCCTGGCAGGCGGGAAGCAAAAGGGCGGGCCAGGTGGCCCGCCCTTTGTCGTCCCAGCGTGGGTTAGCTGCTCAGCTTCTGCTCCGCGCTGGGGCTGGCCCCCACGTCGCTGGGGGATCGAAGCGGTCCATAAGGTGCGCAAAAGTGGCTGTCACAGCAAGGCGCGGCAGGCGGGGAGTGCGACCCTGTTGGAACGGGCGCGGGCGGTGTAGAGCGTGATTGCCTGGTACACACTCTCGATTTATGGTAAGCTACCCATCAACCCCCATATGGAGAACACCGAATGCCCGGCGACTTGAACTATTGCCAGCGCTGCGGGGCACCCCTGGCCGATCACACCCCGGCGGGGGGACCCCCCCACCGGGTCTGCACCGACCCCGCCTGCGGGTACGTGGCCTACCGCAACGCCAAACCCTGCGCCGGGGTGCTGGTGGAGCAAGACGGGCGGGTACTGCTCGTCCAGCGCGCTATCGCGCCTTACCAGGGAGCCTGGGACATCCCCGGCGGCTTCCTCCACGAGTGGGAGCATCCCGCCACCGGGGCGGTGCGTGAGTTGCGCGAGGAAACCGGGCTGGAGGTGGAACTGACCGCCTTCCTCGGCATCTTCATCGACCGCTACGGCCCGGCAGACTACAACACCTTCAACGTCTATTACCGGGGCCGCGTGGTCGGCGGCACCCTCCAGGCCGCCGATGATGCCGCCGCGCTGGGCTGGTTCGCCCCCGACGCTCTGCCCGCCGCGATGGCTTTCCCCGACCACGAGCATCAAGTCCTCGCCGCCTGGCAGGCTGCTGTCGCCCGCGACCCTGCCCCCACCCCGACGCCAGAGATGGCCGTCTTCGCCTCCGCCGCCGTAAGTGCGAGGTACGAGGGATGAGGTACGAGGTACGAGGTATGAAGCTTGGCAGCCCTTCGTACCTCGTACCTCATCCCTCGTACCTCGTACCTCGTACCTCATACCTCGTCAACCCCATCCCCTAACAACAGGCGCATGTGCAGCCCGTCCTCCCCATCGGGGTAGTAGCCGGGCAGCACGCCCACCGGGGCGAAGCCAAAACTTTCCCAGAAGCGCAGGCCGGGGGCGTTGCTGGGGCGCACTTCCAGGTCCAGCACGGTCACCCCCTGGGTCCGCAACTCCTGGAGGACGTGCGCGACCAGCGCGCGCCCCACCCCTTGCCGCCGGGTGGCCGCAGCGATGGCGATGGACACGAGGTTGGCCGCTCGCCCCCGCCGCGCCGTGATGACGTAGCCGATCAGCCCGGTGTCGGCCTCGACCACCAGAAAGCGGCGCGGGGCGCGGCGCAACCAGTACAGAAACTCGTCTTTGGAGTAGGCGTCCAGCGGAAAGACGGCCCGCTCCAGCGCCAGGATCGCCCGCAGGTCGGCGCGGGTCGCCGGGCGGATCTGGAACTCAGGCGGCATCTGACGACGCTGCGACCCCGCCGTGCGCTCGTAGTAAGTCCGCGATCTCGCTCTGCCCCCCGTCGAGCGCCCCCTGAAGGGGGGACGTGCCCGCGAAATCGGGTGTGTTCGGGTTTGCCCCCCGCGCCAGCAGCCAGCGAACCATCTCGATATGACCGCCGGTGATGGCCGCGTGGATCGCATCATCTTGCCCCGCCCCACCCCCGTGCGCCACCAGCAGCTCGGCCAGGTCGGTGTTGCCGCTGAACGCCGCGTGGAACAGGATCGGGATGCCGTGCGCCCCGGTCGCGGTGGCGCGGCTGGCGTCCTCGGCCAGGTACGCCGCCACCTGATCCAGTTGCCCCAGCATCGCCGCCGTGCAAACCGTCAGCGGAGCACCCGCCGCCAGCAGATGCTCGGCAATCGGGCGATTGCCCATGTGCGAGGCCGCCGCCAGGGGCGTCTCATCGAACCTGGCCCAGGGGATGTTCAGCAACGCCGGGGTCGCGGCCAGCAGCGTCTGCACCTTGTCCAGGTTACCGTGCGCGGCGATGACGAATTCTTCGACCAGCTCGGGGCTGGGGTCGTTATTGGTAGCCATGTCGAAATTCTCCTCTAAACGGGAGACGGGGGCCGCCGTCCTTTCTTTACTTCTCGCGGGGCTGCGCGTTGCCGAACACCGGCGTGGGTCCCGCTACCGGGGCCGCCCAGCGAATCGCGTTGCTGATCACCCGGCGCACATCGGGGTGGAAGTAGGTCGGGTAGCTCTCGTGGCCGGGGCGGAAATAGAAGATCTTGCCCCGGCCCCGCGTATAGCAGCAGCCGCTGCGGAAGATCTCGCCGCCGCTGAACCAGCTGACAAAGACCAGCGTTTCCGGCGCGGGAATATCGAACCGCTCGCCGTACATCTCCTCGTGTTCCAGTTCGATCGTTTCGCCCAGCCCGGCGGCGATCGGGTGGCCGGGTTCCACCACCCAGATCCGCTCATGGTCGTTCCCCTCGCGCCACTTCAGGTCACAACCCGTACCCATCAGTCGCTTGAAAATGCGCGAGAAGTGCGCCGAATGGAGCACGATCAGCCCCATGCCGTCGAGCACCCGCGCCTGCACCTGATCCACCGTCGCCTCGCTCACCTCATCGTGCGCCGTGTGCCCCCACCAGATCAGCACGTCGGTGGCGGCCAGCACGTCGGCGGTCAGGCCGTGTTCCGGCTCATCCAGCGTCGCGGTACGCACCTGGAGATCGGCCTCTTCACGCAAGGGCGCGGCGATGGCCCCGTGGATGCCGTCAGGGTAAATGGTGCTGGCCGGGTGATCCGGCTTTTGCTCGTGGCGATACTCGTTCCACACGGTCACGCGGATTGGGGTCGTCATCAAATCGTCCTTTCAGACAAAAGCCCCGCCACGAGTGCGTGGCAGGGCAGGGAGGGTTACAGGGAGATTTCGCGGCCTTCCGCCGCCGATTGGTAGCAAGCGGCCAGCACAGCGGTGCGGCGCAGCCCCTCGGCGGCACTGGGCACCGCCGGGGCACCCTCGCGGATCGCGGCGATAAAGCGGCTGATCACCGCCGGGTGGCCTT